>CACYDO010000056.1 GCA_902773165.1 uncultured Ruminococcus sp.
GTCAGCGGCGACACGCCGCCGGAACTGTCAGCGGCGACACGCCGCCGGAACCGGCTCCGGGCGCTTGCCCGGCGAAAATAAATTTCATTTGATTATTGAAAGGAAATGATGTAAAATTAAACGTACAAAAAGGGTTCTCATAATAATTTTTGCAGTATTGGCGTTATGGGGCTGCTTATTGGGCTTTGACTGGTACAGAGTTACCGTATCCGACGCACACACGCCCGTATTTAGCATTCGATTCAACCCGGAAAAACATCATTACACCGGATTGGGATATTCCTTTGACGTATACGATCACCCTGTTACGGGATATTCTGAATACGCATTTTATCTTTTTGGAAATCTCGTCACTTCAACCTTTACGGATTAATATATTGCCATGATCTACTACACTTATATGCTGCGCTGTGACGGCGGTGAAATATACACCGGCATTACGACCGATATCAAGCGGCGAATGTCGGAGCATTTTTCAAAAAGCGGAGCTAAATATACAAGATCTCACAGCGCAAAAAGGCTCGAAGCAGTTTGGGAAAGCTCTGACCGCTCCCATGCTTCGAGACTTGAATACAGAATAAAACAGCTTACAAAACAGAAAAAAGAAAAGCTTATCCTCGACAACTCTCTTTCCATGATTCCCGGGATAGAACCCGAGGAGTACCGCCGGATAAGCTGTGAGGTCTGAGCTTTATTCGCCTAGTATCAGCTCGTCATAATGCCTTATTTCCTCGGCTGTGGCAGCGTCTTCCAGATAATCGGCAGAATAAAGGATATATCCGTCTGCGCCTGCGCTGCGCGCATATTCGATCTGCGAAGCGATTATACTGCCGCTGTGCCACGTTCCGTCATCTTCATCTGAGCCTGCCTTGTATAACGCAAGTCCGACGTAATACTCAACGCCGTCCGCCGTTATCATTTTGCGGAATTCGTCCGTCATTTTCTCGTATGGACACACCGGATTTTCAGAATTGAAATATATTTGGGGCGCAAGATAATCAATATAACCGTTCTCGCCGCACCACTCGTATACGTCTGCGCCCATTGCAAGATCGTTGTCAGGGTTTCCCTGGGGCGCTATCCCGAAAACGATACTGTTGTCTTCGCTTTTAACCGCGGAATAAATACCTGCGATCAGTGTATTGACGTTTGCGCAGCGCCATTTTTGCAAAGTGAGCGGAGTTTTTCTGCGCGATAGACTGTTCAGATACTCGCTGTAATCAGCTTCGTCAATGCCGCTTTCGGTGAATGCGTAAAAATAATCGTCTAAATGTATACCATCTACATCGTAATTATGGACAAGCTCACGCACTCCGTCAATTATCAAAGAACGAACCTCGGCGGACGCAGGATTCATGTAAACTCCACCGTTGTAAACGATAACGCGGCGTTCGTTGCCTTCCCATTTTTTACACGGACTGTTATCGGGAATGACCGTTCCCGATGACGATATCCTATAAGGATTTATCCAGGCGTGAAGCTCCATTCCCGAGGCGTGAGCCGTTTCGATCATAAACGCAAGAGGGTCATAATCGGGTTCTTTGCCGTCGAGCAGATAAATCTCGGAAAACGGAAAGATATCCGAAGGATATGCCGCGTCACAGTTCGGGCGAACCTGAACAAAGAGCGTATTTACCCCGTGGCGCTTTGCCTGTGCAACGATCTCAGAAAACCTTCTCCGAAACGTTTTTTCGCTCATGCTGCCGGAGCTGTCTTCGGAATAAAGGCTGAAATAAGGCACCCACAATCCGCGCATTTCGCCGCCGCTGCGCTTGTACGCTATAATATCGGCGCTCTCGGGCGTGTCGGGAGTATCGGGAGTTTCTCTCCCCGTTCTGTCGGGCGAGCTGCGATACAGGCAAATGCAGCAGACCATCAGGACAGAAACAAACACCACAGCCGCCGTGAGTGCGGCAAATATTTTTCGTACAGAATTGCGCATGATCTTGAAGCTCCTTTGATCGTCGTTGTCAAGATGATACCACAATATACATATCGAAAGAGGTCTAATATGGGCGTTACAATAAAATTCACAGTACCGGAAGAATACACGGGCATACGCCTGCGCGAATTTCTCCGCAAAAAATGCGGAGTTTCGGCTTCTCTGCTGACAACGCTGAAGCAGTACCACGAAGGAATAACTCTCAACGGCGCGCATGCGCGCGTAACAGAAATGCTAAAAGGCGGTGATATCGCCGCGCTAACGCTGCCTGAAGAAAAATGCACGGCAGAACCTGCCAAGCTTGCGGTCGAAATTCTTTACGAAGACGAACACATAATTGTTTTTAACAAGCCTCCATATATGCCAACTCACCCGGTCAGAGGTCACCAGAACGACACGCTTGCAAACGCGGCCGCTTTTCTTGCGCAGCAAAAAGGTCAGGCTTACACATTCCGTGCAATAAACCGCCTTGACCGCGATACATCAGGTGCGCTTCTTGCGGCAAAAAACTCCTACGCCGCCGCGCTTCTTCCAAAAACTGTACAAAAAATATACGTTGGCGTATGCGAGGGAATAATAACGCAGGGCGGCACGATTAACGCGCCTATTCGTTTGAAGGAAGGCCACACGATAGAACGCGAAACAGGAGAAGGCGGAATAAGCGCCGTTACGCACTACGAGCCTGTTATTGCGGGCGGCGGCCACACCTTGCTTCGGTTCAGACTTGAAACAGGCAGAACACATCAGATCAGAGTACACATGGCGAGCATAGGGCACAGCTTAGCAGGTGACGATATGTACGGCGGTTCTCTTGAGTACATTTCAAGGCAGGCGCTTCACTGCGCAGAGATTTCGTTCCGACACCCGATCACTGATGAACAAATGACGGTAAGCGCTCCGATTCCGGAGAAATTTTTTGAATTGGTAAAAAAAGAGAGTTCGGGAAAGCTTCTGTAAATAAAGCTTTTCCGGACTCATATTTGTATAATGTCTTATGTTTTTCCATTCGGCATGTTGGCTTTGTCTCGCGGCTTCCAAACGGGTGCAGGCAGTTCCGATAAGGCTAGATTAAAGCTAAAAGTGGTTTTCGCGGATAATAATGCATAATCTGCGAAACGCGGAAACTATTTTCAGTTCGCTGCAAAGTATACTGCGTCACATCAATGGCGCTGCAAGCCGCATTACTCCGCCAAGCAGCTTATATCCTATCTTCTCATGCTTTATACTCTCGGGAGTGACCTCGCGGCATTTCGCAAGCGTATTATCAAAGTCATCGGAAATATCGGCAATGCAGGTTGTTTTGTACAAATATGTCGCGCACTCAAAATGATGATACAGACTTCTGTAATCAAGATTTATCGTTCCGACAACCGCCTTTTCGTCGTCGCAGACGAACACCTTTGCATGAACAAAACCCGGCGTATATTCGTATATCTTTACGCCTGCTTCGACAAGATATTTATAATACGATTTTGCAAGCGAGTAAACCGCTTTTTTATCGGGAATACCCGGGAGAATAAGCTTAACGTCCACACCTCGTTCGGCTGCGAATTTCAGAGCAGATTCAAGCTCATTGTCAAGAATAAGGTACGGCGTCATTATATGAACGTAGCTTCTTGCGCGGTTGAGAATATCGAGATAAACGTTCTCCCCTACCTTGTAGCTGTCAAGCGGACAGTCGCAGTACGGCATGACATATCCGACACTTTTTCCGCTTTTTTCGATTATATCGCTGCAAAGAACCTCATCGAAGTTCGGCTCTTTTTCAGTGATATTCCACATCTGCAAAAACATCAGCGTAAAGCTTTTTGCCGCTTCGCCCTTTACCATGACTGCGGTATCCTTCCAGTGACCGAAACGATCCAGCTCGTTGATATATTCATCGGCGAGATTTATTCCGCCGTTAAACGCAGTCTTGCCGTCTATCACGAGGATTTTTCTATGATCGCGGTAATTGTAATTAGTGGAAAAAAAAGGATATATCGGCGAAAAGGGCTTACATTTTATACCAAGGTTCCTAAGTCTCCTCGGGTAATCAGATGAAAGCGTGGAGATTTCACACATTCCGTCGTACATCACCCGAACATCTACGCCCTGCTTCGCCTTTTCGGACAATATCTTTACGATCTTGCCCCACATCTCGCCCTCGGCGATTATGAAGAATTCAAGAAAAATGTATTTCTCCGCCTTTTTCAGCTCACGGAGAATTACCGAAAAGCAATCCTCGCCAAGCGGATAATATTCTACCTGAGTATTTTCATATATCGGGAAACAGCCGCTTCGATTTATGAATCTGCAAAGATCGTCTGTTGCAGAGTCTACAATTTCGGGCCGCTGCATAAGCTCTTCATCGTAAGGAAGGGCTTTTTTTGTCTGGTTTGTAAGCTCCTCTATGCGTTTTTTGATCGCGCGGTTGCCAATGTCGTTCTCGGTAAACAGCATTAAGATCGCTCCGGGTATCGGAAACAAGGTAAGCAAAAGCAGCCATGTGAGCTTAGCGGTAGAATCCATATCAATAGAGAACAGATGAAACACCATCAGCACAGACAGCAGTCCGAACGCCGCCGAAAACCACTCGTAGTAATCACGAAGCTGATCGTACAGCGAATAGAGCATTGCAAATTGCAGTATTATCAGGACAACTGCCGCACCGATCCTGCTGAAGAATAATCTCAGTATCCCATTGCGGCGTTTTGGGATAATACGCATTATATCCCCGTCGATCCGAGGATATTTGTTTTTTGCTGCGCTTTTACTCACTATCTCACCTCGCAATCATATTCTCGTCGCAGTATTACATTTCAGAAATTATCTCTCGTGCTGTCTGCTCGTCAACGGGAGTGGCGTAAACATTTTCTCCGAAGCAAACAACGCTGCCTATACCCTTCTGGATAACAAATCGCAGCTTTCCGTTTCGAACTTTTTTGTCGGTGTACAGCTTTTTCACAAGCTCCTCGCGGTCGATATACTCCGGTATTTTCGCAGACAGCTGCGCTTTTGCAAGGAGCGATTCCACAGCAGAAACATCGTCGTCGCTCATGTAACCCAATTTACGCGACAGGTGCGCCTGTGCAGCAAGCCCGATCGCAACGGCTTCTCCGTGCAAAAGCTTATAATCGCTTACAGTTTCGATCGCTCTGCCTACGGTATGACCGAGATTGAGTATTTCACGCAGACCGCTTTCAAGCTCATCTTTCATGACCACACTGTATTTTATGCGGCAGTTGCACTCTGCGACATGCTCGCAGGCAGCTTTATCGAATGAATATATCTTTTCCATATTTTCATTCAAAAATACAAAAAATTCTCTGTCCGCCATGCAGGCGTGCTTTATTGTTTCCGCCATACCGCTTCGCAGCTGACGTTCGGGAAGAGTTTTCCACGCATTAATGTCAATATATACCTTTTTCGGCTGATTAAACAGACCGATAAGGTTCGTTGCAAGCGGCGTATCCACAGCTGTTTTTCCTCCGACAGAAGCGTCTGCGGCAGCAAGCAGAGTGGTCGCATAATTTATAAAGGGAACGCCGCGCCCGAACGTACCTGCGGTAAAGCCTGCAAGGTCGGTGACAACTCCTCCTCCGACTGCAATAATGCAGCAGTCACGCCGAAAACCGCTTTCCAGCATAGCGTCTTCGATATATTCCTTTGTTGCGCGAACCTTGCTTTTCTCGCCGTTCGGGAAAACGAAGGTTTTTACAAAATAACCTGCCTCCGTCATTTTTTCAGCAATAGGGCGCGCATAAAGCGGCTCTACGATATCATCAGTAACAACGGCAAATTTGCCGATCTTTCCTACAAGACCGTTTTTTATATCTTCTACAAGCTTGTCATACAGCTCGTAGCCAAGTTCGATGTCGTAGCTTGAATCAACGACTTTTTTTAATTCTACGTTAAACATTGACACAGCAAATTCTCCTTCCTCGTTAAGGCAACACTGCACAAAAACCGCCTAACGGCTTTGTACCGAATCTGCTTGATCTTTTTCCGTCAGCTTCGTTATACTACGCATAAGTTCCACCAACCAATCACGCTGCGCCTTAGGGCTTGCGTTCTTGGGGTGTCACTTAATACTGCACAGAAATCCCTTGACATACGACAGTATGCATGCGAGATTTCTGTACACTCTGACGAAAAAATCCACTGCGCATCTTCGGCACAATCTCTGTGCGGTATTGCCTTAAATTAATATATTCCTCCGAGATCTGTCGAGTTTACAATGCTGTCAAGACTGTACATCAAAAGTATCTCGTCGATATTTTCCTTTTTTACTATATCCGAAACCGGATTGAGATAGTAACGAACGTCTGCAAGCACGATCTCGGAATAATTATCCGCAAGGAACGGCGCAAGACAATGACTGTAGGAATCTCGCAGAACAAGAAGCTTTTTGTCGGATTTTGCGTTGCTGTTTTTTATCGTAACAAGCGCATGGTTTCCGTCAAGAAACGCAGTGTACTGATCTGTGGTATCAAGATTTTCACGGTAAAAGAGCTTATCGGAAACGGAAACCTCTCCGCCTTCTGTAATATACATCTCTATTGAGCCTTGGGGGCGCTTTGTATTGTCCCATATTTCCAGAGTTTCACCGGGAGTGAACCACAAAGCCGACTTCGAATAATTAGTTCCGTAAAAACCGTTGTATACTTCTTTTTCGAAATTGTCTTCCGCAGTCGGCTCAAAGCCCATTGCGCTTCCAAGAATCTTGTAGCACTCATATGCACCTTCAGACGTCCAGTGGTGGTCTGTACGGTAATAAAGCTGCTCGCTTTTTGAAAGCTCCTTAAAATCATCGACAATATTTACAAACGTTGTTCGCGGATATTTTGAGAATGAGTTCTCGATCTTATCGATCAATTCATCGTCATTGTATTCATAATGATTAAGCGGAAGCTCATCGTTATAAATGTACCCGGCAGTCGGAACAACGCATACATAAGAGGGAACGTCCATTGTATCGACAAATTCGCCGATGTATTTAAGATTATTGTCGAGAGTCGGTACATCTTTAACGGGCGTAACCATAAGGTAATCGTCCTTTGCGCGGTAAATACCGTTCAAGCCGTTTCGTCCAACAAGCTGATCGTAATAAGCGTTTGTTCCCACAAAAAACGTTCTCAGCGGCATTTGATCGTTAAGATACGTTTCAAAATCCTTTCCGAATTCACCGCTGAAAACCGTATCAAGCGTAGGCTTAGGGAACTGCGACAGCTTTCGTTTTTCAAGCGCGGAAAAATCGGAATCTGGTATTGCAAGGTACAAAACGGGGATCAGCAGTATTATCATGCAGAACACTGCCGAAGGAAGGAATTGAATTATTTTGTTTTTCTGCTTCATAATATCCCTCTCTTCAGTCAGAATTTAAAATAAAGGAACGGATTGTAGCCCGAGCTTACTAGCGAAGCGGTGCTTACGATAAGACCGAGCGCACATAGTACAGTATCGGGCAGCCAGCTCCAGCTTTTCGGCTCTATCTTTTCGCTATACAGCTTTTTAGCCACAGGCGTGCTTGCGAAGATAGCGATGATAAGCAGCGGCAGATATGCGATCACGTTAGTAAGGCAGTCATGCGAGATAAATCCGTTTACAGGAACGAAAAGCCTTCCGAAATACGCGCCCAGCTCGTGCATATCTTCAAAGAAGAAAATAACCCAGCCGAGAACGATGAAAAACAGCGCGTAGATATGCGAAACGATCGCCGGGGCTTTTTTCAGCTTTTTAAGAAGGAATGTTTTCTCGATCAGCAGAAGCACGAAGAAATAAAGACCCCACAGGATAAAGTTGTAATTTGCGCCGTGCCAGATACCCGTTGCAGCCCAAACAACGAACATATTAAAGATCTGACGTGCCGTACCCTTTCTGTTACCGCCGAGGGGAATGTAGATATATTCCTTAAACCAGGTAGAGAGCGAAATATGCCAGCGGCGCCAGAATTCGGTAATTGATTTTGAGATATACGGATAGTCAAAGTTTATAAGGAAATCGAAGCCGAGCATTTTGCCCAGACCGATCGCCATTTCGGAATAACCGCAGAAATCGAAGTATATTTGCAGAGTATATGCGATGATACCAACCCATGAACCAAGGATTCCGGCAGTAGTATCCTCTCTCATAAGATCCCAGAGCTTACCCATCTGATTTGCAAGGAGAACCTTTTTGCAAAGACCGATCATGAATATTTTAACGCCGTCGGTGAACTGAGCAAGATTCTCATGTCGCTCGATAAGCTGAGCTTCAACATCTCTGTAACGGACGATAGGGCCGGCAATGAGCTGCGGAAAAAGAGAAACGTACGTTCCGAACGTAATAAAATTCTTCTGCATATGCGCGTCGTTTCTGTAAACGTCGATCGTATACGACATTGTCTGGAACGTATAGAATGAAATACCGATAGGCAGAGGAATATCGCCGACCTTAAGGTGAAGAATATTACCTATAAAGCCTGCGTATTTAAAATATCCGAGAAGACCTAAGTTTACGAGAACAGAAATAATGAGAACGACCTTCGCGCTGCGGCGGTTACTGCCGTCTTCATTTTTCATTTTACCGATAAGCAGACCGGAAATGTAGTTTATAAGCGTAGAAACGAGCATAAGCACAACAAGCTTAGGCTCACCCCAGCCGTAGAAGATCAGGTTAACGACAAAGAGCAGGAAATTTCTGCCCTTGCGCGGCGTAATGTAATAAAGCGCCAGCACTGCCGGCAAATATACGAACAGAAAAATAATGCTTGAAAAGACCAAGTCTGAACCACTCCTCAAAAAAATCGGGCAAACTTACTGTGAGCTTGCCCGTTGTTTACGGATAATTTAAAATTATCCAATAGCGCCGTTAACGATCTCCGTGATAGCGTCTGCGTCGTTAGAGATAATGAGAGTAACGTAAAGTCCGTTCTTCTCTACCTTACAGTTTCTGATCTTTTCAGCCTCATCGGCATTGTAATTCTCCTGCTGAGCAAGCTTGGAATCATATCTTGTCTGGAGAGCCTGCTCGATAGCGTCTGCGTTTGCGTCGTCAGCTGCTTTGAAAAGAGCGATCTCGTCCTGACCTACTCCGCTTGAATCAACGCCGCCGGCGTAATCAGCAACCATATCGGGAGTGATACCGTAGTAACGCTCGATAAGCTTATCGTTAAGCTCTACCATATCGGGAAGCTCAACAGAGCTTTTTATCTGAGTGAACACACCTGCAAGCTCACCGCCCTCAGTGCTGTTCTGAGCTGCATTTTCGCCGTCAGCCGGAGCAGCTTCGGAAACCTCGGCAGATGCCTCGCTTACAATTGTTTCTGCTTCGGACGACGCTGCACTGTCTGTACCTGCCGTACTATTGCTGTCACCGCAGCCACAGAGGCAAAGAAGCACGAGTGCTGCTGCAAAATAACCTTTAATCTTCATAACACATTCTCCTTCATTTTTTAACCATCATTAAATATAATTCCTTTTATATTCACCGTACTGTTGCAACGGTTTTTATCATTATTATTTTCCGCGTCGGAATCAGTTATTCCTTTGGTACCTCTTCCTTTTCGTCAGCCTGTGGTTCTTCGCTTTCAGGCTCTGTCTGTTTCTCTTCTGTCTGAGAAGCAGGATCGGCATTATCCTCAGGCTTACTTTCAGCGGGATCATCAACAGCAGGCGTTTCTCCGTCTGTGGAAGAATCTGTATCAGCCTGAATTTCAGAATCTGTTTCCGGCTCAGGCCCGGGATATGCGCTGCCTACGTTAGCCTTAATAAATTCAGCCCAGACTGCGCAGCCGTTAAATTTAAGGTGCAGACCGAGTCCGCCGGGGTCGGAGCAGAACTCATAGGGCAGATTGCCATTTGAATCGGCAAGTGCGTCATAGGAATTCAGGAATCCGCAGCCCTCTTCGGCAGCAAACTGTTCGAGATTTGCGTTAAACTGACGGATAAGCGGATTATTCAGATGAGTTCTCTGAGCAGAATAGATCATCGGGCTGACCGTTTCGAAATAAATTTTTACGTCTGGAGTCTTAGCCCTGATCTTATACAGAAGACTTCTTGCGTAGTCTATTGTACCCTCAGGTCCCCATATGCCTATATCGTTCATTCCGAGCGTGATAATGGCTTTTTTCGCACCCGTCAGGACAACGGCGTTTTCAAGAAGAACCTTTTGTCCCTTATAGTAAGGGTGAACGTTGCCGGGGCGATAAAGCTCCCACTGGCTGTTCCAATAGCTCAGTGAAGATGCACAGATAAAATCAGCGTCGCCGAAAACTGCGTTGGCGTCGTTGTACATACTAAGTCCAACGCTTAAGCTATCGCCCATAAACACGCAGTCGTCAAACCACGAATCAGGAACCTTCTCACCGGGATCAAGATTTTCGTAATTATTCACATAAACCGCTTCCGGCTCAGGCTCCGACACGATAGCCGCCTCTTCGGTTATATATTTCTGAACCTCCTCGGGAGCGACATTTCTGATAGGATCTTTCTCGTCGCCTATCTCATAAACAATAGTTTCCGGCTCGCCCGTCGTTGTTGTCTGAACGGGGGATTTGGACGAAGTCGTCGCTGATGAAGACGAATTCTTTGAAGACGTTGTTTTAGACGAAGTCAATTTTGATGAAGCAGACTTCGAAGAAGTCGATTTAGAAGAGCTTGAAGAAGACTTCGCGTCGCTGTCAGTAGATTTTTTACTGCTTGAGGAAGATGAAGAGCTTTTGTCGCTTTCCTCCTTAGCTTTTTCTGTATCGGTGGAAATACTGCTGCTGTCGGGTGTTTCGAAAGGATTTGAAGCCTGCGAAGATACACTTGATGAAGGCGATGAATACGTATTTTCCACAGAAGCTTGTCCGCAGCCGCAAAGAAGTATAAGCAGTGATAGAGCTGCTGCCGTAATTTTTTTCATATTCTTTCTCCGTATTTTACTTAATTAAAGAAATTCACGTTTTGTGAATATTATCCAACGTGTCTGATTATATAGTTCATCATGATCTCGCTGCCCTCGTTAGTTAAATGAAGACCGAGATCATCGGGATCCATGCAAATCTCATCAGGCAGTCTGCCGTTTTCGTCTGCAAGCGCAGACCATGTATTGAGGAAATGGCAATCGTGCTCCTCTGCAAAGATCTCCAGTTTATCATCATATTCCTTTATAAGAGGGTTATTAAGAAGCTCATACTCGGCAGATTCTATCATCGGCGTTACCGTCATGAGATAGATCTCTATATCGGGAGTTTTGTCGCGGAGCTTCTGAATAAAGCTGTCAGCCGCACTTAAAGTACCTTCGATCCCATAGCCGCCGAGATCGTTCATACCCATACCGATAATAATTTTATTTGCGCCCGTAAGAACTGCTGCGTCTTCAAGAAGCACCTTTTCACCGTTATACGTGGTATGCACCTCGTTTTCGTCATAAAGATCCCACTGGCAGTTGTTGTAACCCAGACTTGCGCCGCAGATAAACTGTGCATTGCCGAAGCATTCTGTAACGTCGTTGTAAAGGCTAAGACCGTAAACCAGGCTGTCGCCGACAAAAACGCAGTCGTCAAACCAGCTCAGATCTACAGGTGTATCATCATCCCGGTCACTCTCATCTTTTGAAGCGTCCACTGTCGTTTCCTCCGGAACAGGCTCCTGTGAGCTGGCAAGGAGACCTTCTGCGCCCGGCGCTATCAGAGTATCGTCCGAAACGATCACCTCGACCTCACTTGCCTGGCTGCTGCTTTCAGTAGACTTTGCTGAGCAGCCCGATAAAACGATCAAAAAAGAGAGTAACGCTGCCGTTATTCTTTTCATATACGACCCTCCCTAATAATTTTCAGGAATTTATAATATATCACATATTGCATGGATCAATTAACATTTTTCATAATATAGTCATTCATGATCTCGCTGCCTTCGTTCTTCAGGTGCAGACCGAGAGCCTCGGGATCTGCGCAAAGCTCATAGGGCAGTGCGTCATGTTCATTTGCAAGAGCAGACCATGTATCAAGATAATGGCAGCCGCTTTCATTGCAGAAAGTACGAAGCTTAGCGTTATATTCTTTAACAAGCTCGTTATTAAAGGTCGGGAACTGCATCTCCTCTATCATGGGAGTAACTGTCTGAATATAGATCTCCAAGCCGGGATACTTTGATTTCAGCTTCATTATAAACTCAACGACCGCGTCGATCGTACCGTCAACGCCATATAGTCCGATGTCGTTCATACCAAGACCGATAATACATTTTTTTGCACCCGTTATACCCGGAGCGTCTTCAAGGCGAACCTTCTGCCCCATATAAACCGGGTGAACCTCATCCTCGTGGTCAAGCTCCCACTGACAGTTGACCCAACCCAGACTTCCTGCACATATAAACTGAGCGTTTCCGCAGCAGCCGGACGCGTCATTGTATAGATTAAGACCGTTTGTAACGCTGTCGCCCATAAACACGCAATCATCGTACCAGCTTATATCTACTCTCTGTCCGGGGATCTCCTTAGGCTCATACGGCAGAGATTCATGCTCCTCCGACATTTCTGAATCATCATCACCCTCACCAGCCTCGGGATCATTATACGATTTTGAAGAGTCTGATGAAGTTTCGGTTTTCATTCCGCCTACAAGTCCGTTATGAACTACATCAGGCATTTCCTCGGCAGATGAAACACTGTCAGCCGTTACGGTCATTCCTGTAAAATCGACCTCAACCTCCTGAGGTTCGGCGTTTTTTGCACCGCATGCACAAAGCGCCGCCAACGATACTGATAGAAGAATAGTTAGCATCGCTTTCCTTTTTTTCAAATTAAAACACCTCTGCATAATATTTTAGCTTACATTAGTATACATCAATCGCCATTTTCTGTCAATCATTTTAATGTGATAAAATAGCGATCAAGTGTAAAAAAAACGCACTTTAAAAGCCTTATTTTTTAAAATTCGGAATTATGCCCGAAAAGCTGTCCGATTTTAGTTTTTAATAAGTAATTTTTACGGATAGTAAAACTGACAGAAAAAAAGCGCCGGTCTGAACCGGACGCGATCTCGATACTTCACATATTTCATGCAAAAAACAGCTGGGCCGGCGGGATTCGAACCCACGAAATGACGGAGTCAAAGTCCGTTGCCTTACCGCTTGGCGACGGCCCAATAAA
>CACYDO010000057.1 GCA_902773165.1 uncultured Ruminococcus sp.
CCCTTGCCGTGCATGATGATCTTGCGGTACTCAGCCTGATGCGGGTCGAGGAAATGCACATCGCAGGTAGCAGCAACAGGCTTTCCGAGCTTTTCGCCGAGAGCGACTATCTTTCGGTTAAAATCCATTATCTGCTCAACGCTGTCAACCGTTCCGTTTCTCGTCATGAACATATTGTTGCCCAAGGGCTGAATTTCAAGATAATCGTAGAAATCGGCAATTTTCTCCAGCTCTTCATCACTTGCTCCCGTAACGACAGAGTGATATAGCTCGCCTATTTCGCAGGCAGAGCCTAAAATAAGCCCCTCACGGTGGCGCATAAGGACAGAACGCGGAATACGCGGTCTTCTGAAAAAGTAATTCAGATGTGCGTAGGAAATCAGCTTATAGAGATTTTTAAGACCAACTAAATTCTTAACGAGAATAATAATGTGATACGTTTTCTGCTTTTTAAGCAGCTCCATAGGAAGCTGAGAGCAGTTCTCGATAATAACGTCTTCGCCTTCATACGGCTTGCTTTCCTCAAGACACATATCGTCCACGAGATATCCCTCGCAGCCGTAGATGACCTTAAATTCTCCGCCCTTTTTGTGGATCCCGTTGACCGCCTTCATCGCGTCGGGGAAAGCCTGTGCAACGCCGTGATCTGTAATAGCGATCGCAGGCATACCCCACTCAAACGCCCTGTTCACGAGATCGCCGGCCGGAGAAACGCCGTCCATATCGGACATATTCGTGTGAAGGTGAAGCTCCACGCGCTTTACAGGCGCGTTATCGACGATCTTGACCTTATCGCCCGTGGAGATACTGTCCGCCATCATTACGATCTCATTATCGTAACGGTCAAACTGAACGCTGCCCTTTACTATTATAGTCTTTCCGGCTTTCATTAATTCAATCGGCTTGCAGGCTTCTATCGTGTCGATAAGCTTAATTGTCATCGAACCGGTGTAATCCGTAATAAGAATAGACACTATGTATTTCTTTCCGTCACGCGTGGTACGGAAATCAATAGAAAAGATATCGCCCCAGATCATAGCGCTGCCCGTATCGGAAGATATCGTATTTATGGGAACGGTGTTCACCTTTGTGATCGCTCTTCCGTAAAGTGGGTGTGCGGAATTCGGCGCAAGAACGGGGTTGAGCGACGCGCCCTCGCGAACCTCTATTTTCACGGCGGCTGCCTCGGCAGCCTTTTCACGTTCCTTTGCCGCTTTCATGACCTCGGCCTGCTGACGAACCTTGCGTTCATCGGCAGCGCGCTGAATTTCGATCTCGAACTGCTTCTGCATTTCGGCGTAAGCTTCATCGTCGGCGCTTACAGCGGAGATACCTGTAAACTCGGTATTTACACGCACCCCGAACATATCCAGGATCGCCTGAGAGATCAGTCTCCCTGCGTTTTGCCCTTTAATTACGGCTTCGCCGCCGTGGAAAAGCTCGATAGTAAGCGTATTCCCTTCAAGCTTGGGAACAGCGTCCTTAAACGTGCCGTTTAACGTCATGTTGTCGCGCTTCATGTGGACGACGATCTCCTGAAAATAATCGGCAGAAAAAAGCTCGGGCGGAAATTTGGTATTGATCCTCACGCTCGAAAGCTCCAGTGCCTTTACAAGCTCGCGCTCCATTGCAAGGATATCGCCCTGTGCGACAAGCTTTTCAAATAAAAGAGAAACAGTCATGGAGTTTGACTGTTTGTTGATCGATATTCTGTCAACTCTGCCTCCGCCCAGATTTTCTGCAAGCGGCGCAGATATGTATTTTTGAAAAACGCTTGATACTGTACTCAAAATTATCTTTCCTTCTCTTTTGTAAAGGCGCCCAAACGGGCGCTGATGTTTATTGTGATTGTAACATCTATAAATTTATTGCTGCGATTATAATGGGAACTGTTAAAGAATAATTTTTAAACTTAAACTTTTGTCAGTTCCTGTCGATAAGAAGTTTTTCAGCTTTAATCACAGTATGTTCTGCTTTGATTGTTTTTTATGTAGGTAAATTTTAGAAAAATATAAACTATATATTTTTTCAAATTTAAAAGTTATTTATTAACAGTTCCATACTTACAAGTTTAAAACGCGGAGATCAATTACCAGTTGTTTATGTAATAAATCTGCCGCGCGGAAACCAACTCACCTATACTAAATAAAACGGCGGAATTGTCTGCGGCGACACGCCGCCGGAACTGCCCCCGGGCGCTTGCCCGGTGCAACGGTAGACTTTTTGTGTTGCAGCCCGGCACATTGGCTTCGCCTCGTGCCTGCTTTTTTGTTTCGGGAAGTTACTTTATTTATGCGCTGCGCGTTATGTTTTTCTTTGTTGCTTTTACTCCGCTTATACGCGCTTTTATGGGGCGCCGCCCCATACCCCGGCAGCTTTTTTGAAAAAAAGCTGCGCAAAAAACTTCAGCTGTGTCTTCTATAACTTATCTATCTCTTCCATCAGCGCCGCTACAAGCTCCTCTTCCTTAACCTTGCGGACGATCTCACCCTTTTTGAAAATAAGCCCCGTTCCGTCACCGCCTGCAATGCCGATATCCGCTTCTCTCGCTTCTCCCGGCCCGTTTACAATACAGCCCATGACCGCAACCGTTATGTTCTTTTCACAGCCGCGGAGCTTTTCCTGAACCTCTTTCGCTATTCCTATTAAATCTATCCTCGTTCTGCCGCATGTCGGACAGGAGATAAACTTAACTCCGCTTGTATCTATATCTATCGCTTTAAGAATATCCTTAGCCGCATAGACCTCCTTAACGGGATCGTCCGTCAGCGAAACTCTTACCGTATCGCCGATTCCGCGAAGAAGCAGCGAACCAAGACCGGCAGCGGATTTTATCAGTCCCATGCGCTCCGTCCCTGCCTCCGTAACGCCTAAATGCAATGGATAATCGCATTTTTCGCTCGCAAGCTCATATGCTTTGATCATCGTACCGACCGTAGATGATTTCATGGACAGAACAATATCGTAGAAATCGAATTTTTCGAGGAGCGAAGCGTGATAAAGTGCGCTTTCGCAAAGAGCGTCCGCCGTTGGAGAGCCGTATTTCGCAAGAATACTCTTTTCAAGAGAACCGGAATTAACGCCTATGCGTATCGGCACGTTTTTCGCGCGGCAAGCCTTTACGACCTCGTGTACGCGGGCTTCATCTCCGATATTTCCGGGATTTATGCGCACCTTGTCGATACCTGCCGACACCGCCGCAAGAGCTAAGCGATAATCGAAATGGATATCTGCCACTATCGGCACGCTGACGGCTTTTTTTATCGGCTCGATCAGCGATATCGCGTCCATATTCGGGATAGCTATCCTGATTATATCGCACCCTGCTTTTTCAAGCTCAACGCACTGCTTTACACTTCCTTCAATGTCGGTCGAAGGAATATTCACCATAGACTGAACCGAGATCGGCGCACCTCCGCCGATCTCAACTCCGCCTGCATTTACCTTAATTTTGCTGCTCATACTCTGCACCTCTATCCGCCGATACCGCTGCCCGTTATAAGACGGACGATATCGTTAAGCGTGATAACCGCGATGAATCCCAGCAGAAGAATAAATCCTGCCGCATGAACCCAACCCTCGTATTTTGCCGGAACGGGCTTTCTCATGATGACCTCGATCACCATAAAGAGGAATCTGCCGCCGTCAAGCGCCGGAAGCGGAAGAAGATTCACTATTCCGAGATTGACCGTAATTATCATCATCATATACAATATATTATCTACTGCGTCAACGAAGCTTGTCTGCAAGCCTGACTGAGCTGCCTGAGTAACAACAGACGCCGCGCCTACCGGACCTGCCATATCGTTCATTCCATACGTTCCCGTAACAAGCCCGAACAAGCTTTTGTAGATCATTCTCACCACGGAAACAGTTCCCGTAAACGATTCCGAAACGGTAGACAAAAACGTCTTCTCGATCGGCTCAACCGAGAAATCTATCGCTACAGCCGGGTTGCCGTCATCGCCGAGATATGTGTAAAAATCAACGTCCTCAAGCGTGATCTCCTCGCCTGCGCGAAGAACGGTAACGTCTGTTCTGAATCTCTTGCGCTCGGGCATATACTCCTGCTCCTCGGGCTTATAGTCCTTTCCCGAAAGCTTATTGACCTGCGCAAGCGTTTCCTGCGTTATTTTATCGGCTTCTTCCTTTGAGGCGCAGACGTTGATCTTATTGATACCGTCATTAAACGCCTCGGTTATCTCTTTGAGCTCATCTTCGGTGTAATCATCGGCTTTAAGGGAGGTGTACTGCCGCAGAAGAGTAAATCCGCAATCCTCTTTGTAGACAGAAAAATCCTGCCCGTCAACGATATCAAGCTCCAGCATTGCAACTGCAAAGGTGATATCACGGGAATTTGTTATCTTGTAATCGCCTATTTTGAGAAATTTATCTCCTGTCTGCAAGCCTGATTTTGAAGTAAACGCAGACTGCGCAAAATCGGAGATCGTTGTTGAAGAAAACATCGGAGACTGAATTACGAGTA
Organism: uncultured Ruminococcus sp.; assembly: GCA_902773165.1. Classification (GTDB taxonomy): domain Bacteria; phylum Bacillota; class Clostridia; order Oscillospirales; family Acutalibacteraceae; genus RUG592. The sequence continues at coordinate 4,487 of CACYDO010000057.1, forward strand.
TCGCCATCATAACAAGACCCAGCACGATATTATTGAACGCACCTGCAACGATAACGATCATTCGCTGCCACACGGGTTTATTTATAAACGCGCGTTCGTTGTCGCTCTCTTCATTTTCTCCCTCAAGCGCACAATAGCCGCCGATAGGCAGCAATCTCAGAGTATACTTAGTTTCCCCTCGCTCAAACTGAAAAAGCTTCGGCCCCATGCCGATAGCAAATTCATTCACCTGTACTCCGAATTTTTTTGCCGTAATGAAGTGACCGAACTCATGGAAAAACACAATGAATTCAAAAAGCAATACGCCGATCGCTATCAAGGCGGCAGTTGTGAGAATTTTCATTAATATTTTTCAGCCTTTCAGTAAAGATTCCGACTTATTGAGAATAAAAATACAAACCGAATTTACGAATCAATAATTTGCAAGAATATACTCTCTTGCAGCTTTATCTGCTTCAAAAACATCTTCGGCTGTGATTATTTGCTTAGACTTTACATTATCCAAAGAAGCGTTTACCAGCTCCCCTATCTTCAAGAAGGATATTTTCCTGTCCAAAAACAGCCGTACTGCTTCTTCGTTAGCTCCGTTAACTATCGCAGTCGCCGTTCCGCCCTTTGCCATCGCGCGCTTACAAGCTTTAAGGCATACAAACGTTTCCGGGTCGGGCTTTGCAAATGTGAGCGTTCCCAGCTCCGCTAAATCAAGCGTCCCCACATCGCACGGATATCTTTCGGGGTACGTCAGCGCGTACTGTATCGGTATCTTCATATCTGGTACGCCGAGCTGAGCTATTACGGAATTGTCGCAATATTCTATCATAGAATGAACAACGCTCTCTCTGTGAACAACAACGTCGATCTTCGCAACGGGCACGTCGAACAGCCAGCGTGCTTCGATGATCTCCAGTCCCTTATTCATCATGGTGGCGGAATCAATCGTGATCTTGGCGCCCATGCTCCAATTCGGGTGATTGAGCGCCTCCTCCACCGTAACGTTTTCCAGACTTTCAGCAGATCTGCCGAAGAACGGACCGCCCGAAGCCGTCAGGATAAGCCGTTTAAGCGCCTTCTTTTCCGGACAGCCTTGAAGACACTGAAAGACAGCGGAATGCTCGCTGTCTACAGGGTATATCTTAACGCCGTTTTCACGGGCGTTTTTCATAACAAGGCTGCCCCCGGCAACAAGAGTTTCCTTATTTGCAAGAGCAATGTTTTTCTTTTCCTCTATCGCGGCAAGTGTCGGCTTCAAGCCTACCATGCCGACAACGGCGGTCAGAACGGTATCCGCCTGCGGGATCGCCGCTGCTTCGCATAATCCGGCCATTCCGTAGGATACTCTTGTATCAGTATCGGCAAGGCGAAGCTTCAGCTCCTTAGCCAAAGCTTCACTGCCCATTACGGCAAGCGCCGGTTTGAATTGTCTGACCTGCTTTTCGAGCAGATCTATATTGCTGTTGGCTGTAAGCGCCGAAACACGGATACCGAGCTTTTCGCAAACACTCAGCGTCTGCGTTCCGATCGAGCCTGTTGAGCCGAGAACGGCTAGATTTTCTGTCATAGCGTCTTCCTCCGCTGTCATGTGGTGATGATCGGGAGAACGGTATCAATTATCATTATGAGCGGCGCGGTAAAGATCACGCTGTCAAACCGGTCAAGCATACCGCCGTGACCGGGGATAAGCGAACCGTAATCCTTAATATTACAGCTTCTTTTGATGAGCGAAAAGCTCAGGTCGCCGAGAATAGATATCAGCGCACCGAAAAAGCCTATAATAATAAAGTTAATGTAATTGATGTGAACCGTGCTGTCAAAGAAAAACTGCGTGAAAATAACGCCCTCTATCAGAGGAATAACAGTACCTGCTATCAGACCGCTTACAGCGCCCTCTACTGTTTTTTTCGGGCTGATTTTCGGGCAAAGCTTATGCTTTCCTAAGAAGCTGCCGCCGAAATACGCGCCGCCGTCTGCAAACCACGGTATCGCAAGTGCTGCGATAATGTAGAAAATGCCGACAACATTTTTCCTCATATCATACATATAGACGAGCGTCCACAAGCCGAGCGTACACATCGTTGTTATCGTCAGCGCGAATGAAAGATCGGGAAACACAAGCTTTTCGTGATTAAAGACCATCGCAAGATAAAGCAAAACAATAAACGCAAACACGATGATCATGCAGGCAAGCTTATTCCAATAAAACAGGAAGAAAAGCACACAGAACGCCATGCACGGAATAAGAATTGTAATTTTTTTGTCAAGCTTTTTTGCAGACAAGCCCTCAACTATGCACATTGAAGCTATGCCTGCAAGGCTAATGTCGATAACTATCGGGAAATATGCCCCCAGAATTATCAGACCAAGCGCCAGCAAGATACCTATACCTGCGGATAATAATCTTGTTTTCATTTCAAGCCTCCCATGCCTACACGCCGCCAAATCTTCTGCTGCGCTTGGAGTATTCTATAAGTGCTTTATCGAGATGTTCGGTTGTATAATCCGGCCACAGAACATCGTCGATGTAGTATTCCGAATATGCCGACTGCCAGAGCAGAAAATTAGACGTGCGGTGTTCTCCGCTGGGTCTGATGATAAGGTCGGGGTCGGGCTGCCCCCTCGTATAAAGATGATCGGAAATAAGCTTTTCATCTATATCGTCTTTAGACAGCTCTCCCGAAAGCAGCTTGTCAGACATCTGCCGAAAAGCGTTCACAAGCTCGGCTCTTCCGCCGTAATTCATCGCCAGATTCAGTACCATACCGGTATGAGCGGCGGAGAGCGTTTCATTTTTTATCATTAGCTCCGTAAGCTCGGGCGGAAAACGGTAAATATCGCCTAGGAATTTTACGGAGATAGTGTCGTCGCCGAAATCACGGAGAGCTTCTTCGAGGTAATCCTTGAAATAGCGCATAAGCGTATCTACTTCTTCCTTTGGTCTGCTCCAGTTCTCCGTTGAAAAGGCATACATTGTAAGATATTTAATTCCTATATCACTGCAATAACGGCTGATCTTACGAAATGTCTGCGCGCCTGCCTTATGACCGGCGCTGCGCGGCAGACCTCGTTTTTTAGCCCAACGGCCGTTGCCGTCCATAATAATTCCAATATGCTCAGGCAGCTTGATATCGGAGAGAGTAATCTCCCGATCGCTGCTGTTTTTTGAAAAAATTCCCATTTATACTGTCCTAAATATCCCCGGTATAATCAGATCGACATGATCTCCTTCTGCTTATCCTCAGACATCTTGTCTATGATCTTGATGTACTTATCGGTAAGCTCCTGAACCTTCTTCTCGCCCTTCTTCTGATCGTCCTCGGTGATCTCGCTGCTCTTTTTCAGCTTTTTGAGATCGTCCATCGTGTCGCGGCGGATATTGCGGACATGAACCTTCTTAGCCTCCGCCATTTTTGCGATATCCTTAGTGATCTCCTTACGTCTGTCCTCAGTAAGCGGCGGGAAAATAAGGCGAATGATCTTGCCGTCGTTCTGCGGATTGATACCGATATCGGAAGTCTGGATTGCCTTCTCGATCGCTCTGAGAATGCTTGCGTCCCAGGGCTGGATAGTCAGAGTACGCGCCTCTGTTACGGAAACTGCCGCCACGCCGTTGATCGGAGTGGGAGTTCCGTAATAATCAACTCTGAGCTTGTCGAGAACGTTGGGGTTAGCTCTTCCTGCTCTGATCTCCTTGAACTCGATCTCAAGATGATCTACTCTTTTCTTCATGCGTTCCTCGCACTTGTTCAATACTTCTTTCATAAGTAATTTCCTCCTGATAATCTTTTTGATGTTAATTTACCAATAATGTAAAATGTTTTCATTAAGCTTTACGCAGATTAATTTTCTACTATAGTACCGATATTCTCGCCGCACACGGCTTTTACGATATTCTCAGGGTCTTCAAGACTGAATACGAGTATCGGCAGATTGTTGTCCATGCACAGAGATGCTGCCGTACTGTCCATAACCTGCAAGCCCTTGTCAAGAACATCGTGGAATGTAATTCTGTCAAACTTAACGGCATTCGGGTCCTTATGGGGGTCGCTCGAATAAACGCCGTCAACCATAGTAGCCTTTAGCATGATGTCCGCGTCTATTTCAGAAGCTCTCAGAGCAGCGCCCGTATCGGTAGAGAAGAACGGATTACCCGTACCGCAGCCGAAAACGACAACTCTGCCCTTTTCCATGTGGCGGACAGCCTTATTCCTGATGTACGGCTCGGCGACCTGCGGCATTGAGATAGCTGTCTGAACTCTTGCTGTAACGCCTAAGCTTTCAAGCGTATCGGCAACGCCAAGAGCGTTGATAACGGTTGCAAGCATACCCATGTGGTCAGCTCTTGTTCTGTCCATCGAACCGCTGCTTCTTCCGCGCCAGAAATTACCGCCGCCAACGACAACGGAAACCTGAACGCCCATATCTACAAGCTCTTTGATCGGCTTGCAGTACGATTCTACGACATCAAAGTCGATACCGGACTTTTTCTCTCCTGCCAGAGCCTCTCCGCTGAGCTTTAAAAGCACTCTTTTATATTTAGGTTCCATTATAATCAATCCTCCAAAAACATTCTATCATATATTTTACAATAAACTTTGCGATCTGTAAAGGTGAATTATCAAATATTTACCATTACTTAAAGATTTTAAAAAATAATTATGAAATACGCGCAGCCAATTTCGATATTCCCGTCAGCAATATTGCCAAAAACGCGAGGTCGGATACAGCGATAACAGCCATATAAAAATCAATATGCGATAGTATCGGAGCAAGCCCGAAAAACGGGGCAAAAAACACGAACGCCGCGAAAAAGCCGCACGCCGCCGCAGACAAAACGAAGATTTTAAGCGGCGAAAGCGGACGGTAAATTTTTACGATCAGCGCGATACCCGTAACGGCAAGAGCCGTCACGCACAGCGAAGATACCTCGTATTCCGTCAGATTCAGTCGGCGCGCAAGCAAAACGACAGTCGTAACGGAGAAAATATTTGCCGCCGCTGCCGGAATAGAATTCGCAGTGATATTTCTCAGCAGACCGGAGGACACGGGCTTATCGTTCCTTATAAATGAAAGGACAAAGGACGGCAGACCGATCGTCAGTGTGCTTATGAGCGTCATCTGAATAGGCTCAAAGGGATATCCGTGATCGAGGACGATGAAAATAAGCGCCATAAGCACGGAAAAAATCGTTTTTGATAAAAACAGTGCTGCGCTGCTTTGCAGGTTGTTTATAGACTCCCTGCCCTGCGCAACTATAGCAGGCAGCGAGGAGAAATCCGCATTCAGCAGCACGAGCTGAGCAACGTTTCTTGCAGCGGCGTTATCGCTTTTTTCGTCATTATTTTTCTCGCAGATCGAGATCGAGCAGTCGCTTTCCTTTAAAGCAAGAACATCGTTTACGCCGTCGCCGACCATGCCGACAGTGTGATTCTGTTTCTTCAAAGCGCGTATCATGAGCTGCTTTTGCTTCGGCGTAGCTCTTCCGAAAATGGAGTTTTCGGAAACAGCCTTCGGGATATCGTCGTCTGCAACCGAGGAAAGATCGACGCAGCCGACGTTATCTCCGAATAAACGCGAGCAAAGACCTTTAACTCTTCGCGGATCGTCGCCCGAAATTATCTTGATATCGACGCCCTGATCGCGAAAATAGGAAAATGTTTCCTCAACGTTATCTCTGAGCGTTTCACAAAGCAGCAGCCAACCGATAAGCTCGACGTCTTCCGGAATTTTCCTGTCGGAAATGCCGCTGTGAGAAACGGCTGCGGCAAGAACTCTGTAATTCTCCGTATCATCTTGAGAAAGTGCGGAATAATCTGCTTTTTCGCCGAAGATCATCTCCGCCGAACCGACAATAACGGTCAGACCGTTTTTTTTCTCCGTAACAGCAGACCATTTTCTATCGCTGGAAAACGGACACACATCGGCAGCTTCGTATTCTGTTCCGTTATATTCCGTATATTTTCGGATAGCCTTGACAGTGGCGTTGTTATCGGGAGAAAGCGCGGAGAAAATCGTTATCAGTTCCTGAAGATCGTGCTGCGCAGTCGTATCCCTTCGTTCATATTTATTATCATTGATATTTTGTACAACAGGCACAAGCTTTGCAACAGTCATATCGCCCGTTGTCACCGTACCTGTTTTATCAAGACACAGAACATCTGTCCGCGCAAGCGCTTCGAGCGAATACAGATCACGCGAAAGAACGCTTTTGCGCGCAAGCTTGACAACGCCGAGCGCAAATACGGTAGACGTAAGCAGCACAAGCCCCTCGGGGATCATTCCGATCAGCGCCGCCGCCGTACTTTCCACAGCCTCCTTCGTTGTAGTATGAAGCTGAGATCTCTGATTAAAAAACAAAAGTGCGCCCAAAGGAACAATGCACACGCTCACAGCCGTAATTATCCGCTTGACAACGCGAACTATCTCCGAGCTTGTCCGTTTTACGTATTTTATCTCTCCGAGAATTGAATCGGCGTAATTCTCGCTGCCTGCTGCTGTCACCTCGCACAGACACGAGCCGCTGACAACAAAGCTGCCCGAAAGCAGCTTATCACCCGGGTTTTTAGCGACAGAATCAGCTTCTCCGGTAATCAGAGCTTCATTTACCTCGCAGCAGCCTGTCCGAACGACGCAGTCGTTAGGTATCTGACAGCCGTTTTCAAGAACGATGATATCGCCCTTTACGATCTCGTCAAGTGCGGCGCGGCGCTTTTTGCCTTCTCTTACGATAGTAGCATACGGCTGATCGACGATCGCAAGCTTATCTATAACGCGCTTTGAGCGGATTTCCTGCACAATACCGATCAGTGTATTTGAGATCACGGCGATCATAAACAAGCAATTCTTATATGACCCGACAAAGAAAAGCGCTGCGGCGATAAATGCATTTATAAGGTTGAAAACAGAAAATATATTTTCAAACAGAATATGGCGGTAAGATTTTGTAGTTCTTTTCGAATGTCTTTTACCGCCGCTCTCCGCGATTTGCCGCGCCTGCTCTTCGGATAATCCGAACATTTGTTCGATATTCTCCATATTTTTCTGTTCTCCCCTTTCTTTAACTATATTACTTCTGCAATCAAATAATTATAAATATAAAACTTATAAATCAGCGTCAAAAACCAAAATCCACAAAAACAATTATATTTTCCATTTTAAAAACGCCGTCTCCGTGACAAAATAACCATTGAGGTGTTTAAAATGAAAAGAACCGTACATTGCATTGCCGCTGTCTTCGCCGCAGTCTGCGCTATGATCTTCGGTCAGTGTATCAGAATTTCACGTATTCTCCCCAACGAGATTACCGCTTATTATAATGAAAATATTTCCTTTCGTAATTTTACCACGATCGGCGTAAATAATCAATTTCAAAATATTAAAGATCTCAAAAAAGCCGCTTCCGTATCTGCCGGGGATACTTCTTATGAGTGCAGCGTGTCGCTCTTTAATATTATCCCCACAAAAACCGTAACTGTGCGTCAGACCAATAAAAAATATGCCGTTCCCTGCGGAACGCTTTTCGGGATCAAATTTTACGCGCGCGGCGCGGCGGTAATTCGCTGCTGCGATATTTCTCTCGGAGATACTACCGTAAATCCCGGGAAGAACTGCGGACTTATCCCCGGTGACGCGATAGTTGCCATCGACGGCTGCGAAATAGAAAGCTACCGCGATGTTGAGCGACTGACGATGCAAAGCGGCGGCGATAAGCTTCACCTTACCTGCCTGAGAGGAGAAAAACAATTTGAAACCGATATTGTTCCTGCCGCTGCCGACGGCGGCTACCGGCTCGGACTCTGGATAAAGGACAGCGCCGCCGGGTTGGGTACAATGACGTTTTATGACCCGGAAACAGGCGCGTTTGCGTCGCTTGGCCACGGGATTTGTGACGACGAAACAAGCGAGCTTCTTGCAATAGAAAAGGCTGAGATAACACGCGTCGAGATCGCCGGAATAACAAAAAGCTCCTCCGGTAACCCGGGCAGCATAAACGGCTATTTTGACGATGATCCGCCTATCGGCACTGCAACGGTAAACAACGGCTGCGGCTTATTCGGTAGTCTGCAATATATCCCAACTTCGCAGCAGCCTGTTGAAATCGCAAATATTCAGGATATTTACAAGGGAAAGGCGCAGATACTCTGCACCCTCGACAACGGCGCGCCTAAGCTTTACGACATCGAGATCACCGGAATTGACTATGATGAAAAAAATAAGACAAAAAATTTACAGATCTTAGCCACTGACGAGCGCCTTTTATCGCGAACCGGCGGTATAGTGCAGGGAATGAGCGGAAGTCCTATATTACAAAACGGTAAACTAGTCGGCGCGGTAACTCATGTTTTACTCACAAATTCTGCCAAAGGGTACGGCATTTTTGCTCAGAATATGTTTGATGAAATGGAGAAAGCACAGAATTAAGGCTTTGTTTATTACAAAATTGTAATCTAGGTTTGCGTAATTATCATCATTTTGGTATTGCTATTTTTACCAATTTATGGTAAACTATGTACAACAAACCAATTATTACCAATTTTGGAGGAATGAAACATGGAAAATAAGATCAAGCTGTTGATTACAGAAGAACGTGCCGCTTTCAGTGCAGAGGAGCTTGCGATTTTTAAATCTGAGGGTATCTCCGTCAGCTTTTGCGTTAAAGACGGAACTACCGTTATGGAAACGATCGCAGAAATTCACCCCGACGTCGTTATCGTAGATATGTTTATGACGAGAACCGACGCGATCGGCGTGCTGAAATCGTTTCACAACGCGACAGACAAGCCGTTGTTTATAGTAGCGTCTTCTTTCGACAGCGATGTTCTGCAAAGAGAAGTAATGACGGTAGGCGGATCGTATTTCGTTCTTAAACCGTACAACGTAAGCAGCCTTGCGCTGAGCGTTTCGCAGCTGTACAGGACGAAAAGAGGCGACCCAAAGCCTGTTCTGCCGCCGTTTGCCGACAGTGAAACGTCTATGGAGATAAGGGTAACGGAGATCCTCCATCAGATCGGAGTGCCTGCGCACATAAAGGGGTATCACTATCTGCGTGATTCTATCATCATGTGCGTAGAAACGCCGGAGATCATCAACGCTGTTACGAAAAAGCTCTACCCCACTGTTGCTAAGAAGTACGACACCACCTCCTCGCGCGTAGAGCGTGCTATCCGTCATGCCATCGAGGTTGCATGGGACAGAGGGGACATAGATATTCTCAATTCCTATTTCGGCTACACGATCCACAACGGACGCGGTAAGCCGACGAACAGTGAATTTATCGCAATGATTTCCGATAAGCTGCGTTTAAGAATAAAGAACGCGTCCTGATATATACCTTTATATAGCTTTCACCAACTCACGGACATAATGAAACCGACCGAAGGGCAATTGCTTTTCGGTCGGTTTTGTATTTATTGTGGATTTATTTTCTCTCCCACTTGTTGCAAAGCTCGTTGATCTGATCTGCAAATTTTGCAATATCCTTATTTGCGCAGCCTTTGTTCTGCTCAATAACGTCAAGCAGCCTTTTTCCTGCTGCAACAAGTCGGTCGAAAACGGCTTTGGCGCGTTTGTTCGGGCGCTGCTTGAGCTTCACGGTATTTCCGAACGCAAGGCACTTGAAATCCATAAGCTCATACTTTGCACCGTTGTACGGCGCGCATGCAGGGATAGAGAGCCTTCTGACGATCGTCTGAGCAAATTCGTCGCAAACCTGGTCGTTGCCATGATTTACAAAGACCATTTCGGGGCGCGTTTTTATATTTCCGAGCCAGTCAAGCAGCATTTCCATATCGGCGTGACCGCTGATACCGTCCATGCGGGCGATCTCGGCGTTTACTGCGATCTCCTCGCCGAAAAGCTTTACAGTTCTTGCGCCTTCCAGCAGCGCTCTGCCAAGTGTGCCTTCCGCCTGATAGCCGACGAATAAAATCGTCGATTCCTCGCGCCAGAGATTGTGTTTCAGGTGATGTCTTATACGTCCGGCTTCGCACATTCCGCTTGCGGAGAGAATGACCTTTGGCGTTGGGTCAGCGTTGATCGCAACGGAGTCTTCTGTGGTAATTGACAAATTCAGGTTAGGGAATTTTATCGGGTCGATACCGTTGTGAAGAAGCTCCAGCGTTTTATCATCGCAGTAGTCGTACATATCCTCGCCGTAGATCCCGGTAGCCTCAACGGCAAGCGGACTGTCTACCCAGACGGGGAAATTTCCAAATTTGCTGAGCAAGCCGCGCTCCTTGAGCTCGCGGATAAGGTAAAGCAGCTCCTGCGTTCTTCCAACCGCAAACGACGGAATAATTACGTTTCCGCCTCGGTCAAATGTGCGGTAGATGATGTTTGTAAGCTGATCGGCGTAATTAGCCCGAGCGCCGTGCAGCCTGTTTCCGTATGTCGATTCGATAACGACGTAATCGGCTTTTTCGGGCTTTTCGGGGTCTTTGATAAGAGGCCGGTCGATATTTCCGACGTCGCCCGAGAAAAGGAGAAGCTTTTCCTGTCCGTCCTCGGTGATCGTGATCTCGATAGAGGACGAGCCGAGAAGATGACCTGCGTCGATGAATCTTACGGAGATATTGTCGTTAATAAGTATATCTGCGTGGTAGCGGCAGGGCTGAAAATGAGTCAGACAGCGCTCTGCGTCCTGCGTGGTATACATAGGGATATACTCAATTCCGCCGGAACGCTTCGACTTTCTGTTTTTCCACTCGGCTTCCATCTCCTGGATATGAGCGGAATCTATCAGCATAATTCCGCAAAGCTTCGTTGTCGCTTCGGTGGCGTATATTTTTCCGCGGAATCCTCCCGAACACAGCAGAGGGAGCTTTCCCGAATGATCTATATGCGCATGCGTGAGCAGGACAAAGTCCACAGCCCCCGGCGCAACGGGCATTTCGCAGTTTTCGTATATATCCGTTCCCTGTTCCATTCCGCAGTCTACGAGAAATTTGGTATTTCCTGTTTCCACAAGCGTACATGAGCCTGTTACCTCATGCGCCGCGCCTAAAAATGTAATTTTCATATAATCACTGTCCCATAGTTATTACCTCGGCAACTAAATAATCGCAAATCTTCGTTTTCGCAACCCAACCTACCCCCAACCCCCTTCCTTCCCTCCGGAGGAAAGGGGGCTTTTAATGCGGGGCGCTTCGCGCCCCTGCACCCCGGCATAGCGTCACGTAACTTTTTACGATGATCTTTAAAATTGGATTATTTAATTGCCACATTAATAATTGATGCTAAAGCTTCGCAGCGCCCCCACACCCCGGCATAGCTTCGCGACTGATTTTGTCGCCTTGGAGATGCGAGGTCAGCTTGCCTTATAGGGGCATTTTCTGCCAAAATGCCCCTATTCAGAAAACAGTTTGCCAGACAATTTTCCGGATCCCCCCTAAAAGGGCTTGACGTGCCTTCGGCTGCAGGCTTTTTTGAATAAAGCCTGATAAAAACCTTTGGCTGTGATAAAGATAGTGCATGATTATTTATAATATCAGCC
>CACYDO010000058.1 GCA_902773165.1 uncultured Ruminococcus sp.
GTCGGGTCGGGTCGGCAAGCGCCGACAGGCAGTTCCGATTTTACTTTACCGTGATGGTAAGTTAGTCTCCGCGTTTTGTAATACGAGTATTTTTGCACAGATGGGAAATACTAATAACCAACGCAAAACCTGCCGACAAATGACACGCAAAAGTTTCTGCCGGTAAAAAACGCTGAATTCCGGTAAGCCAACAGCAGTACAGGAATATATTTACGATCCAGCGTATAGCCTTTACCAATGCAATATTTCCTTTATTCTCTTCCAAAAAAATACCACCTGATTTACAAGAGTTTTTTACTCTAAAAGCACTTGTAAATCAGATAAATCTATTATAATATTGAAATGGATAAAGAAGTAATTTATAGAAATGCTACTCCGAACGGACGGTGAAGTAATTATGAAATATAACCAGAGAATCAGAAATATAAGAGAAGACCGCAATCTGACCCAACAGATGATCGCCGATCTGCTGCATGTCGGTCAGCGGACATATGCCGATTACGAAAGCGGTAAAACACGTATCCCCGTAGACAGCATTCTGATCCTCGCTAAGTATTACGATGTTTCTGTTGATTATATCACGGGCGCAAGCAATGTAGAAACACCGTTTCCTAAAAAATAAAAGTGAATATGTGTGAAAAAAAGCAAGGCGCGTTTGCCTTGCTTTTTTGCTGTCTTATGCTGTCTAATACTTTGATATGAAAGATCAGTCCTCGTCAACGTACTCGAATTTGCGTACCTTTCTGCCGTCAACCTCTATATCCTCCAGGAATCCCTTCGCCGAACAGACGTAAATGTATCCGTTGTTGAAAAGATCCTTGTATACGATCGCAGGCTCGTGATCGTCGGTATTCTCCGCAAGCGCGATAACCGCAAACATGCTGCCGTCGTAGCATCGGTATTTGCCAAGCTTTGCCTTTCTTTCGGGTTCGGCAGGTGCTGTATGAGGAGCTTCAGCCGTTTGTTCGGGCTGAGCTGCTTGAGCTTCGGAATCGTTATCTTGTGCATTGCTGCTCTCCATCTGAGCGTTGCTTACAGCCTCCGCCTGATAATCATTCTCCGTGCGTTCACGGAAATCACGGAAATTAAAATCTCCGTTGTTCAGCAGCATTACGCGCGCACCGTTTGCGGGTATCATTACATTTGCGTGATTATTCTCGACACGGTATTCGCTGCCGTCTGTCAGAACGTCTGTCAGAACGCTGCCGCCGCTGATCTGGAAATCAAGCCAATATTCGCTGTCGCTGATATTCAGCGCAACTACGATCGTCTGATCGTTTGTAAAGCGTTTGAACACCAGCTGCTCGTTGCGTATCATCACGTTTTCGTATTTACCCGTACAAAGCGCCGGAAAGCTCTTTCTCAATGCCGAAAGCATACCGATGTGCGGCACAAGACTGTGAGTTTTTGCAAGCGGCGTGTTGAGGTCAAGACAAGGGCGCAGCATCTGATCGCTCTCGCGCGTCCTCATGCCCTCTATCGCCCATTCGCTGCCGTAATAAATTGACGGAACACCGGGCATTGTAAACATTAACGTATAAACATTTTTCAGGTGCGCAGGATTTCTCAGCGTCGAACCGATCCTGTTTACATCGTGGTTATCAAGGAAATTGTAAAGACAGAGATTCTGATAAATACCGCCGTTTGCGAACTGTCTTTGCAGAGAATGCGCGATCTCGAAATAATTCTTATCGTTGTGAGAAGAATAAATACCCTTGTAGCACTCGTAATTCGTAACGGAATCCATCATTTCGGGATTCGCCCAGCGGTTGTAATCTCCGTGGATTATCTCGCCCATAAGCCAGAATTCCGGATTCTTGTTTTTGCAGAAACGGCGAAGCGCACGGAAGAAATTCGGCTCGATACAATCTGCCGCATCAAGGCGCAGACCGTCGATTCCGAATTCGTCCATCCACATCGAAACAGCGCCGATCAGGTGGTCAACGACAGCCTGGTTGTAAAGGTTAAGCTTTACAAGGTCGTAATGACCGCTCCAGCCTTCGTACCAGAACGGGTCGTCATACGGCGAACGTCCGTTGAACGTAAGGTTCTGAAACCAGCCGCAGTACTGCGAATTTGAACCATACTTCTGAACGTCCTTAAACGCCCAGAAATCTCTTCCTACGTGATTGAACACGCCGTCGAGAACTATTTTTATTCCGTTTGCATGAAGCTCGCCGCAGAGCTTTTTAAAGCTCTCGTTGTCGCCTAGGCGGCAGTCTATTTTATAGTAATCGCTCGTATCATAGCCATGCTTGAGCGACTCGAATACAGGTCCGAGATAAAGCGCGTTAACGCCCATTTTTTTCAGGTGAGGGATCCACTCCTTAAGCTTATCAAGTCGATATTCTGTTTTGCCGTCGTTATACTCGGGACATCCGCAGAAACCGAGAGGGTAAATGTGGTAAAAAACAGAATTATTGATCCATTGAGACATCAGAAATCAGCCTTTCTTTGATTTGAACGTATACATGCCGCAAAGAGCTGCTTATATATTATACAACAAACATAAATGAAATGCAACTCCATTTGAGCATTTTCACGAGAATTTCGCATGAAATTCAGCCACCAATTTCAGTATTTTGTGCAAATTTTTGGAAATATGACGGATAATTGTGGTGTAGAAGAGTGTTATATATACTCATCTGCCATATATTGGAATATATTAATAAAGTGTATTGCTTTATGTATTATATTGCTCCATTTTTGCATATTTTATTAAGTTAAATTATAATTATTTAGAATCGATTTGGGCGTATCGCGGATTATGTCCGACACATCATAGAAATACCATCGGCGCGGAAACCAACTAACAGTAACGGCAAAGTAAAACCGGAACTGTCAGCGGCAACATGCCGCCGGGCGACTTATTTTTAAAATCTGTTGCTATTTTTACTGATCTGTAATATAATTGAAACAGAGATAATATTTCTCAATCCAAAACAGAAGGTTATCGTTATGGAAGATTTTTTCAGAAGAACTTGGGCGGAAATCGACTTGAATAAACTTGAAAAAAATTTCCGCATTATAAAAAAATGTATTGCTCCCGAGGTAAAGCTTTGCTGCGTCGTTAAAGCAGACGCCTACGGTCATGGCGCTAAGGAGCTAGCCGCTCTTTACGAAAAGCTCGGAGCGGACTTTTTCGCCGTTTCTAATTTGGAAGAAGCTATCGAGCTGCGCAGAATAAGCATAACATCGCCTATTCTCATTCTCGGCTATACTCCTTCTTCTTACGCAAAAACGCTTGCAAATAATAATATAACTCAAGCGATAGTGTCCTCGAAGTACGCGCAGGAGCTCTCCAGAAGCGCGTCCGAGCAGGGAGTTACCGTTTCGGTTCACCTGAAGCTCGATACCGGAATGAGCCGTATAGGCATAAAATGCGGAAAAGACGATCTCGACAACGCCGTCAGTGAAGCTCTTTCCATTCTTGCGCTCGACGGGCTTTCCGTTACAGGCGCGTTTACTCACTTTGCCGTTTCCGACGAAAAGCAGGAGGGTAAAGAATACACTGAGCGACAGATCGACTGCTTCCGCACATTCTGCGACATTTTAAATGAAAAAGGCGATCTACCCGAGGGATTTATCCGCCACTGCTCAAATTCGGCGGCGATCATGGATTACCCCGAAGCACATCTCGATATGGTAAGAGCCGGAATAATCCTGTATGGTCTTGCGCCATCGGGAAAGCTTAAAGGTCAGATCGGAGTTATGCCTGCAATGACAATTAAATCGGTGATCGCTCACATCAAGTATATCGAACCGGGAACAACGATCAGCTACGGCCGTACCTTCACCGCAGAAAAGCGCATGAAGATAGCCACAGTTCCTATCGGCTACGCAGACGGATATATCCGTTCCTTCGGAAAAGAAGCGTACATGATAGTCGGCGGCAAAAAAGCTAAGGTTGTCGGCAGAATATGCATGGATCAATGCATGATAGACGTAACGGAAATAGACGATGTTAATGTCGGCGACGAGGTGATCGTTATCGGAGAAAGCGATAATGCCGTTGTTTCTATGGACGACGCAGCTGCATGGGCAGGAACGATAAACTACGAGATCGCGTGTCTTGTAGGAAAGCGCGTTCCGCGAGTTTATCTTAAAGGTGAGGAAGTTTTGTCCGTTAACGGACTGATAAGCTGATAAGATCGGAGGAATAATATGACATTACTCGTTGTTGACGGAAACAGCATTGTCAACCGCGCTTTTTACGGCGTAAAGCTGCTGACCACAAAGGACGGTCAGTATACAAACGCGATCTACGGTTTTCTGACTATGCTCGACAAGATCAAGGAAAGCTGCTCCCCAGACGCCGTAGCCGTTGCATTCGACCTGCGCGCACCGACATTTCGCCACAAGGCATACAGCGGCTACAAGGCCAACCGTCACGGAATGCCCGAGGAGCTTGCGGTGCAGATGCCCGTTTTAAAGGATCTTTTGCGTGCATTGGGATATACGCTTGTAGAATGCGAGGGTTATGAAGCGGACGATATACTCGGAACTCTCGCAGCGAAATGCGACGAAACGGGCGACCGCTGCGTTATAGCGACAGGTGACAGAGATTCATTACAGCTTGTATCCGAAAATGTAAGCGTTCGCCTTGCAGCAACAAAAATGGGCAAACCGGAAGCAGAGCTTTACGACATTGAGCGAATCCGCGAAGAATATGGCGTTGCGCCTGCCGGAATGATCGAAATAAAGGCACTGCAGGGCGATACGTCCGACAATATCCCAGGAGTTGCCGGAATAGGCAAAAAGGGCGCGGGCGACCTGATACAGAAATTCGGTTCTATCGAATATATTTACGATCATCTCGATGAAATAGACATCAAGCCCGGAATGCGCAAAAAGCTTGCCGAAGGCAAGGAAAGCGCGTTTATGAGCAAAATGCTAGGCACGATAAGGCGTGACGCGCCAATAGACACTGAGCTTTCCTCATACGCCGTAAAGCCGTTTGACCCCGACGATGTTATGCAGCGGCTTGCTTCACTTGAGCTTTTTTCGCTGATAAAAAAATGGGATATCCGCTCAGACGTAAAGATTCAATCCGCTGAAAAAACAGAGATAACTCTTCCCGAAGTGACGACCGAGCTTAGCGCAGACGAAATACTCGAAAAGCTGAATCAAAGCAAAAAAGCGTATTTTATAGCCGACACAAAGGGCGGTGAGGCATACGGTATTTACGTATATCTCGGTGAAAAAATCGCCGTACTGTTTGAAGGAGCAAAGGAATTTTTGCTGACAATGCTGACATCTGCCGACATCGCGAAATACACAACGAACTCAAAGGCGCTCTTCTCGTTCGCCATAAAGAACGGCGCAGAGGCTCAGAATATTACGACCGACACACAGCTTGCGGCGTACATTCTCAACCCCTCCGCAAGCTCATACGAAACGACGCGTCTTTTTGAGGAGTACAAAATCCCCGTAAAATATTACGAGGATAATCTTCTTTATTCGGCGCAATCTGCGTGCGAAGCGGCGTTTCTGCCGAAGCTCTGCGAAACGCTTGAAGCAAAGCTTGAAGCAAACGGACAGACTTCACTTCTGCGCGATATCGAAATACCGCTTGCAAACGTTCTTGCCGATATGGAGCATGTCGGATTCAAAGCAGATAAGCAGGCGATTACGGAATACGGCGAAATGCTCGGAAAAAGAGTGGAAAAACTTCGCGCCGAGATCTGTGAACAGGCAGGCTATGAATTCAACATAAATTCCCCAAAACAGCTCGGAACGGTGCTTTTTGAAAAACTCGGTCTGCCAGGTGCAAAAAAGACGAAAACGGGATATTCAACGAATGCCGATGTTCTTGAAGCAATACGAAATGTTCATCCGATCGTCGATATGATCCTGGAATACAGAACGCTTGCAAAGCTGAAATCTACCTACTGTGACGCTCTCGTAAAGGTCTGCGACGAAAACAGCCGTATACACACGATTTTTAATCAGACTGAAACGCGTACAGGGCGTATTTCCTCATTAGAGCCGAATCTGCAAAATATTCCGGTTCGAACAGAGGTTGGGCGTGAGCTGCGCAAATTCTTTATCGCAAAAGACGGCTGCACGCTTGCCGACGCCGATTATTCGCAGATCGAGCTGAGAGTTCTCGCCCACATTGCCGACGATAAAGAAATGATCTCCGCATTTACGGAAAATGTTGACGTTCACACCGTAACAGCCTCGCAGGTTTTCGGTCTGCCTACGGAAATGATAACTCCGGCGCTTCGCAGCAGGGCAAAGGCAGTAAACTTCGGCATTGTTTACGGCATAGGCGCATTTTCTCTTGCAAAGGACATTGGCGTAACGCGCAAAGAAGCTGACAGCTACATCAAGGCGTATCTGAATCATTACAGCGGCGTTAACGCATACATGAACGAAGAGGTTGAAAAGGCGAAGCAGCAGGGCTACGTTGAAACGATGTTCGGCAGACGGCGCTATCTGCCCGAGCTTAAATCTTCCAATAAAAATCTGCGTTCCTTCGGAGAGAGAGTCGCACGTAATATGCCGATACAAGGCACTGCGGCGGACATTATAAAGATCGCTATGATACGCGTATACAACAGGCTTAAAGCCGAAAATATGAAAACTAAGCTAATATTGCAGGTTCACGATGAGCTGATCGTAGAAGCGCCGGAAAACGAAGCGGAAAAAGCCGCGCTTATCCTGCGTGAGGAGATGGAAAACGCAGTTTCGCTGCGTGTTCCGCTTATCGCCGACGCTCACATTGGAAAAACATGGTATGACGCAAAGGGATAAGGAGTGATACAAAATGTACAAACGATTATGCGAATATATTGAATATATCGACGAACAGACTCGCAAGGACAAGCTGGACAAGCTTTCAGACGAGGAGAAAGAAAAGCTGAAGCAGCAGCTGCTTGTTCAGACGCAGTTTTTCCAGCACGAAAGGCTGATTCACCTGATAGTCACCCACATGTTTGCGATAATCACGATCGTAACGCTGATGGGAATGATCTATTTCAAGACGATTCCGCTGCTTATTCTGCTTGTTCTAGAGATCGGTCTGCTTTTCCCATACATTATTCACTACTACCATCTTGAAAACGGCACTCAGAAGCTTTACACCTTTTACGACAGGTTCATAGGCAGAAAATTCGGAAACAAATATAATGAAAATGATTAACCGACGTCTTGCCCAAAGCCCCTTCGCGCTGCTTTAAATGTCATGTGCTGCATAAACCATAGTTATTAAAAAATTTTATCGAAACAGCCCGTGGCGGCGTGTCGCCGCTGACAGTTCCGTTTTTACTCTACAACAGGTAATTGGTTTCCGCGCCGGCAGCTTGCTTATAAAATGTAAGTTTAACACATAATAGTTTATCCCCCTCTGCAACATCAAGAGGGGGATTTTTATTCGTAAAAATTATTTATAGTTTTCGGTAACAACAGTCGTATTCGGCTGGGCGGTCAGTCTTCTGACCTCATCGGGAGTAAGGTCACGCCATTTGCCCTGGGGAAGCATCCCGAGCTTTACCTGACCGATCATTGTGCGCTTTAGTCTTGCTACTTCAAGCCCGAGCTTTTCACACATTTTTCTGATCTGACGGTTTCTGCCCTCGCGCAGAACGACCTCAATAACAACTCTTCCTTCTTCGCGGTTCAGAACGTGAACGTCGCAGGGCTGAGTTTTTCTGCCGTCTATAACCATGCCGCTGCGCATTTCTTCAAGCTGTTCCTTGCTAATGTCGGGGCGCACAGTTACTCTGTACACCTTAGCCACATGCTGTGCAGGGTGAGTGACCTTATTTGCAAAATCGCCGTCATTAGTCATCAGCAAAAGACCTTCGCTCTCGCGGTCAAGTCTTCCTACGGGATATACTCTTGCCGGAACATCGCGGACAAGCTCTGCAACGCATTTTCTGCCCTTTTCGTCCTTCATCGTAGTAACGTAACCTCTGGGCTTATGCAGCATTATGTAGTAATGCTTGTTCTTTGCAGCCGCGCTTATGCGCTTTCCGCGAACAGTAATTTTATCCTTTTGCGGATCAACCTTATCGCCGATATGAGCAGTCTGCCCGTTGACCTTTACGCTGCCGCGCTCAATAAGTTCTTCGGCTTTTCGTCTTGACGCAACTCCGCACTGCGCAAGAACCTTTTGCAGTCTTACCTTTTCTTCCACTTTACATTCCTCTTCTTTTTTATTCTTCTGCAATGCTTAAAAATTAATCATCTATTTCTTTGGCTTAATCAATACACAGTAGATTTATTGTACAGCTTTACTTTTCAATATAAAATATCACAGCAAATAAGCATCAAACCACACAAAAAAGCACCAACTTTTAAACGCGGCATATAACTTGCCGCTATTCTTTACTCAGTCAAAAATGCCTGTCGGTCGTCTATCCAACTCCAAAACGCGGCTAGAACTCCGCCGCTATTCTTTACTCAGTCGGAACTGCCTGTCGGCGCTTGCCGACCGGAACTGCCTGTCGGCGCTTGCCGACCGGAACTGCCTGTCGGCGCTTGCCGACCGGAAC
>CACYDO010000059.1 GCA_902773165.1 uncultured Ruminococcus sp.
CCGGTCTGCGTGATTTTCTTAACTCTGCTTCCTGCAATCAAATAACCTGCTGCAAATGCGATAGCCGCTGCAACGAGTACGCACGTCAGCGCAAAGCCGAACGTAGTCTTTTTTTTCATCTTAATAATTCACTCCTCAATCTTCTCTTTAATGTATGCTAAACTGAATTTCTGACAAATTACTCCATACCACATCTATTTTATACTATCACAGCGCTGTTGTCAATTGTCAAAACGCACTAAACAAAGCCTTACATTCTACAATGCATCGTAAAATCGGAATCTTCTGCCGTGTAAACAAATCTCGGTTTGCATTTCTACCACTGAGAGCCGTTAAAGAATTTTGAAATAAGCCTTAGTCGTATATGCTGATTGGGCTTTCATGTCACTTCAAACTCCACACTCCAAAACGCGGAGACCAACCACTCTCCACATCAAAGCCCGGCGGAACCGCCCCCGGGGGCATACCCGGCGGTTACATGCCGGGGTATTCGTTCATCGGGTTATACTTTTCGCCGTTAAGACGAGTTTCAAAATGCAGGTGAGGTCCTGTTGACCAGCCTGTCGTACCGACATAGCCCACCTGCTGACCCTTCTGCACATAATCTCCCTCATTGACAGAAACAGACGTCATATGTGCGTAAAGAGTAGACTTGCCGTTGCCGTGATCTATCATTATGTAGTTGCCGTAACCGCCGCCGCAGCCGCAGCTTCCGTCTTTACCGTAGTTGTGCGGGCAGTCATCGTTAAACAGAACGACAACTCCAGACTCCGCTGCAACTACCTGAGCATTCATGATAGATCCGTCGGATATGTCGATCGCACCATGATTATATGTCGTTCTGTCTTCATTCCAGACGGAAGAAAGCGTATAATGTCCGGGAACAGGCCACACATAGCCGTCGGATTCCACCGGCTCAGGGTCAGGCTCTGGCTCAGGCTCTGAGCTTTCCACATGTGAGCTTATCGCTGCCGGTTTGCTGCTCACGATCTCGCTGCTGCTTTCGTCCTCTTCACCATAGTATTCCTCTTCACTCGACGTATTATCCCACGGATCAGGCTCATATTCGATCTTTGAGGTCGTATTCGCCGCAGACTCCGGTAAACTGACAATAGTTCTTGTCTTCTTTGATGAAGCAGACGTACTTGTATCCTTAGATGAAGTCTGCGAAGAGGCTTTTTTCTCCTCAGCAAGCTTTTTCTGAGCCTCGCTTGCGATACGCGCGGTTTCCTCCTGCGCTTTTTTATCATTATAATAAGCCGTGATCTGATCCTCTATCTTTTTGCGCTCCTCATTCGTTTCGTCGAGATGATCCTGCGCGCCGGAATTCTCCTTATAAAGATTGTCGAGCAGCTTTTCATTTTCGTTGATAAGATTCTGCATTTCCGTTTGTCGGGTATCCAGAGTTTTCTGCTCATTATCGAGGGTTGTTTTCTTATCCTGAAGCTCGTCGCGCTTCTTGTTTATAACGTCAATATCATCCTGCAAGCTGTCTATCAGCTTCTGATCCGATTTTGATATATACGTGAGGATTTCCAGCTTATCGAGAAAATCTCCGAAATCCTTAGCGCCGAGAATGATCTCCAGCGACGTTGTATCTCCCGACACATACAGCGTTCTTACACGCTGCTTGAGCTTGTCTACTCTTCCCGATATTTTTGCGCGTGAATCGTCAATATCAGCCTGCAAGCCTGCTATCTCTATGTCAAGAGAATCTATCTCTTCTCTGCCGTTAACGATCTGCTCATTAAGAACGGTGATCTTATTCGTAAGTGCTTCCTTATATTCTTCTCGCTGCGCAATGTCGCTTGCGGTGCTGTCGATAACAGACTGATACTCAGCAGCCTGCTCGTCAAGCTCCTTCTGCCTTTTTTCATAATCTGAAAGTGAGTCGGCAGACGAATATATCGCGCTTGCTCCTCCGATAAGCGCAAGAACTGCGATGCCTGCCGCGATCTTGTAACGAAGCTTACCAGCCAAGTATCTCGCCTCCCTCCATATTCAGGTAGCGTCCTATCGAGATCAATGCGCCTATTGCACCGATGATCATGCCGAAGCCGATAAATCCCACCGTCATGCGCGGCGCAAGCTCTGAATACGGTATCTCCGTAACAGGCACGATATACTTGACCGCCGATACCATTGCCTCATACAAAAAGGCGATAACGATCGAGGAGATAATGCCCGATATCAGGCCAAGCACAACGCCTTCAATAACAAACGGTATTCTTACAAAATGATTTGTCGCGCCTACTGATTTCATGATACTTATTTCAAAACGGCGCGAATACATCGTCATACGGACGGAATTACTGATAATAAACAGCGATATAATGCCCAGTGCGGCAACAAGCCACAGACCGACCTGAGTTACTAATCTGTTCAGATCGGTAAGCCTTTTTGCAACGTCGCTGCGGTCGCTTATAATATCAACGCCCTCTACGGCGCGTATATCCTTTACTGTCGTTTCGTACTGAGAAAGATCCACCATAGTCAGGTGAAACGCGTTCGGAAGAGGGTTTTCAACACCCTGAAGCTCGCTGAAAAGCGTGCCAAGCTCTGAGCGGTACTCGTTTATAGCCTGTTCCTTCGAATAAAATTCAACCTCAGCTACATTATCTACCTTTCTCAGCTCGGGTCCTATTTTCTGAATAGCCTCGAGGTCGTCAATATCTTCCTTTAAAAATACTGTAATCTGATTATCCTTGCCGATCTCTTCAACTACGCTTGTAACGTTCATTGAAAGCAGCATTGCAGCGCCGGTAATTAACAGACAGGAAACAAGCACGCCGATCGAAGCAGCTGACATCATTCTGTTATTCCAGACGCTTCTTACGCCTTCTTTTATCAAATAGCCTAAGCCTCTCATTCCTCTGCCGCCTCCTCGTCTTCAATAGCCGCAAGCGCCTCGCGGTTGAGTTCTTCGGAAGAAACGTCGGGGATCTCCTCAGCTATCTCCTCAGGTATCTCGGCAAGCTCCTCTTCGGCGATCTCGATCTTTACATCTGCCTTTTCGGTGGGAGCGCCGGTGTCGGACATGATCTCGCCGCCCTGAATTTCTATCACTCTGTTTTTAAATTTATGCACAAGTTCATGCTCATGGGTAACTACAATGATCGTAGTCCCCTGCTTATTTATCTCATTTAAAAGCTCAATAATTTCAAACGACATCTCCGGGTCAATATTTCCCGTAGGCTCGTCGGCAATAATGAGCGAAGGATTGTTCACAAGCGCTCTTGCAAGGCTTACGCGCTGCTGCTCGCCGCCGGAAAGCTCGGCAGGGCGGCTCTGCGCCTTGTCTTTAAGCCCCACAAGACCTAAAATATAGTGAACCCTTTTCTTTACAGCCTTTGGTCTTGCGCCGATAACGCGCATAGCAAACGCCACGTTATCAAAGACCGTCATTTTATCTATCAGGCGAAAATCCTGAAATACTATCCCCATCGTTCTGCGAAGATAAGGCACCTTTCTTCGCTTCATCTCAGTAATATTTGTATCATTTACTATGATACTGCCGGAAGTAGGCTCTTCCTCTTTCATAATGAGCTTCAGAAATGTGCTCTTTCCTGCGCCCGACGCGCCGACAATAAATACGAACTCACCCTTTTGGATATCAATGTTCACCTTATTGAGCGCACGCGTGCCGTTGGGATACACCTTTGATACATTGTTGAATCGGATCATAAATTTCTTAGCCCCTTTAAGATAGTCGGATTTAACACATCTGCGTCAGCCGACCAAAAAATTATCCACATCATTTATGATCGGTAATTATCACCGAAAAAAAGTGTATGAATTACACTTTTTGTAAAACAGACGATATGAATTGAAATTGGGAATGTAACGCGAAGCCTCCCATTACATTCCCGTTCCGAATATTAATACTTAACCGGATTTGCGGTAAGATATTTCTTAACCATAAGAGCTACCTTAAATACGATAGCGTCCTCAAATTCACGCAGATCAAGACCTGTGAGTTTCTTTATCTTTTCAAGTCTGTAAACAAGCGTGTTTCTGTGTACGAAAAGCTTTCTCGACGTTTCCGAAACATTCAGGTTGTTCTCGAAGAATTTCTGAATTGTGAAAAGTGTTTCCTGATCGAGAGAATCTATCGAGCCCTTCTTAAATACCTCGTTGAGGAACATCTCGCAGAGCGTTGTAGGCAGCTGATAAACAAGTCTTGCGATACCAAGATTGTCATAGCTTGCGATAGTGCGCTCTGTATCGAACACCTTGCTTACCTCAAGGGCGACCTGAGCTTCCTTAAAGGAATGAGCAAGCTCCTTAACGCCGACAACAGCCGTACCTATACCGATAATGCAGTGGGTATAGAACTCGCTTGAAAGAGTATCTACGATCGAGCTTGCAAGCTTCTCCAGGTCACGCGAATCAATGCCGGATTTAACTTCTTTAACAAGAGCAATATCAGTTTCATTGATATTGATAACGAAATCCTTAGACTTGTCCGGGAAAAGATTCTGAATAACATCGTAAGCGGAGATATCCGTCTTTGACGTGATCTTTACAAGCATGCAGACTCTTGTCACCTCATTGTTGAAGCGAAGCTCACGAGCCTTTATGTAAATATCTCCGGGAAGAATATTATCAAGAATTACGTTTTTAATAAAGTTTCCTCTGTCGTATTTTTCGTCATAATACTGCTTGATGCTGCTGAGCGAAACAGCAAGAAGCTGAGCATACTTCTGAGCAAGATCATCGCTGCCCTGTACGAAAACTGCATACTCTGATCTTGAATTACAGCTGAACGACTTGAAGGTCTGACCATTAATGACGAACGGAGCAGAGGAGCTGAGCGTTTCGGAAGTTATGCTGTCGTTAACTTCGCCGATTCTGCCAAGCTCACTGCACGCGATAACGACCGACGTTTCGTCGATAACGCCGATCGTTCTGTCTATTGCGTCTCTCATCTGATGAATGACGCCCTGAAACAATCTGTTGGACATAGTAACAATCCCTCTCTCTATTCTAAAATTTAATTTTGTTCGTCGTGTAGGCAACATTTGTTTCAATATTGTAACCAACATTGTGCAAAAAAGCCTATTATCATATATAATAATACACAATTTTCAATCAAAAAGCAACCGTCTAAGAGCAAAAATATTAAAATTTTAAAAAAAATTCCTTCCAAAACTCTATGCTGCCGAATAAAAGCCACAATTATCCGGTTCTGACCAACTAAAACAATGCAGACCTTCCATATTTATAAGGCAATACCGCACAAAGCCGTTAGGCGGTATTTGTGTGGTATTGTTTTAATTATGACATAAAATTATTAGCAAAGTTTGAATTTTTGTAATCATTTTTTTAAACCCCGCACATAAAACCCACAAAAAGAAAAGAACGGCAGCGCCGTTCTTTTCTTAGGGAATCGTATTCTTGAAAGAGGTATTATTCAAATTAGTCCTATTGCGGTGCGCAATCAATTCACCGCAAGTTCTCAAGTAGCATGCGCAGTGTGCAATCAATCACTGCTTTTATTTTGAATACGTTTTTCTTTGCAGTGTGCAATCATTCACTGCACCTATATAATACATCAACGCGAAAATTTTTTCAAGTAGTTTTGTCTGTTCGGGTCAAATCGGTGTCTATTTGTTTTTGCTTAGTCTTTATTCACAAAAATAACGTCAAACTCCTAAAACATCTATGTTGCATTACAATGTAATGTGACCACCGGGTATACACCCGGAGAACATACGCAGCGGAACTGCCCGTGGCCGCGTGGCCACCGCAGCGAAAAATGAACAAAAATAAGGGCGGCGCTCGCCGTCCTTATTTTCAGGGAATCATATTTTTGAAAGAGGTGTTTTCTTTTTCATTCGCATCGGACGCGCAATCACTTCGTCCGTGCCTTAAACTTGTTATGCAGTGTTAGCAATCATTCACTGTGATATTATAATACCGTATCCGGAAAAAATTTTCAATACTTTTTGTCTGTTTGGTCTTTTCTGATGTCTAATTGGTCCAACTGGCAGACGCGCGTGGGCAGTTCCGATTTTATTTTGATGTAACGGTTACCGTCTGTTTCTCTTCGGCAGATGAACAATAAAGTGAATTATGTCCTCGTCCATCTCCACGTAAGCCAACCCCTTGTAAGATTCTGCGATACGCCTTACGGTGCTTAGCCCTATTCCCTCGTGATTTTTCTTTCCGGAATAGCTGTAATCAAATACATGCGCAAGCTCCTCTGCGTCGCCGAAAAACTTATTTGAGATATCGACAACAGAGGAATCGCTGTTATCATACATTTTGACAACAATACCATATTCTCTGTCCGTCTGTTCCGTCAGCGCGTCAATGGCATTTTGCAGCAGATTGCCTATAATGCGGTTTATCTCATACGCCTCGGGCGCAAGTCCTCTCAGATTAGTCGTTATATCAAAGGTCATTTTAATGCCGTTGCTTTCGGCGTCTGAGCGATACGCATACAGCATCGCGCTGATTGTGGTGTCGTGTATAGGCAAAACCTCGTTTACATATTCTGTTTCCGCCACCATCTTTGAAACGTAAGCGCGGCACTCCTCGTATTTCTGAGCTTCGAGCAAGCCGTTAACCGCATGAAGATGAAGATTAAAATCGTGTCTTTGAGCGCGTATCATTTTTATAAATGATTTAAGCTCCTTCTGGTGCTGCTTTTCCTGCTCGGATATATCGGAAAGAATATAATACTCCACAATAATTTTCAGCATTATCAAGCTGATAAAGATATATACCAGCGAGTAAAAGAACTCAAAGCCGATATAGAACATAGCGTTTTCCAATTCGCTTACAAAGCTTGTGGACATATAAATTCCGAACACAATAACAACGGTAAGCATCATAAGAAAAGAGAAGATGATCGTTCTGTTTCTCTTCATGCGCTGATCTTCATGTGAAAAGAAATCTCGTTCCCAGGAATTGCTGAAAAAGGAAACCTTCTGGATAAACACGACCAAAAACGCCGCAGCAATTATCACAAGGTAAACGAGCATATATATCAGCTGCTGAACATCTCCGCTCTCAGCCCTTCCGTCGATTCTCAGACCGATAAATCTGAGGTATATGTAATAATTGATTACGACGGTCGTACTCATCGAGAATGTCAGCAGCTTCTCAAATGTGCGTTTTCTTTCAAAAAGTATCCTGAAAAGAGTCCAGACTACGAGCAAAGCGATCAGCGTAAGATCGGCAAAACGACCGTCGGTAAATGTCCAGACGGTGCAGCCGATGAAAACGAATCCCACTATCGCCACAAATTCCGTAAGCGTAAATCTTGTATTCAGCCAAAGCATAAGGCTCATAATAACGCCCACCGTCAGACCAAAAACCATAGATATGGCAAATTGCAGCATATAAACAACCTCACTTAAGCGATCTATACGATAAGCCCCGACAAAAGCATCATCAGGGGTATCGTTGCAATTGAAGAGAATGTACCGAAAAGCACAAGGTTTGCGGCAACGTCCTGCCCCTGCCCTATCATTTCGGAATAATTCAGCACAACGCTTGCTATCGGGCAGCAGCAGATAATATAAAACGTCAGCTTCATATTAGTTTCTATCGGCAGAAAAACGACTATAAGCAGCCCTATAACGGGCATGACGAGCTGTTTCATAAACAGCACAAAATAATTCAGCTTACCCGTTATGACCTTTCTGAGCGGCACACACGCCAATCTCATGCCCATTATCAGCATACACAGCGGAGTAGTCATTCTGGCAAGAAGAAACACAGCGTCGCCAAAGACATTTCCGCCGATATACGTATGCGTAAAAAACAGCGGCA
>CACYDO010000060.1 GCA_902773165.1 uncultured Ruminococcus sp.
ACTGACGTATTTCAAGAGAGTTGAGTTAGTGTAAAATATTAGTTGGCAACACAAAACGCGGAGACCAACTGACCGTCACTGTAAAGTAAAATCGGAACTGTCTCCGGGCGCCTGCCCGGGAGTTGAGTGCAATTTGACAAAAAGATGCAAGCGAGATGGGTGCTCAGTCCATAGGACGGGATTTAATTAGTGGCTCCCTAATTAACCGCCACACCAAAGTACAGCGGAACTGTCCTGCGGGCTTCCGCGGTGAAGGGAATTTAAAATATGTATTACTCATTAATGGCGGCGGCGATCGCGCTGCTGATAGTCTTGTCGGCTTTTTTCAGTTCAATGGAAACAGCGGCAAATTCCGTCAGCCGCGCCCGTCTGCTCGACATGGACGAAAAGGGCATACGAGGCAGTAAAAAAGCGCTCATCATGCTTGACGAATACGATAAAACGATAACGACGCTGCTTATCGGAAACAACATCGTAAATATAGGCGCGTCGTCGCTTGCAACGGTGCTTTGCACGTCGCTCATAGGCGATTACGGCGCGGCTGTCAGCACAGGCGTTCTGACGCTGCTTATTCTGACCTTCGGCGAAGTCATACCGAAATGCTACGCGAAGGAAAACAGCGAGAAAATGATCGTGAGATTTTCGGGCGTTATTTATTTTCTTATGATCGTTCTTACGCCGCTTTCGTTTATGTTTACAAAGCTGAACTCGTTAGCGTTCAGGCTTTCGGGCGGCGGCAGCGACGCGCCGAGCGTAACGGAGGACGAGCTGAAATACATAATCGAGTCGATCGAGGAAGAGGGCGTGCTTGAAGAGGCTGAAAGCGAGATGGTGCAGTCGGCTCTCGAATTTGACGAGAAGACTGTTCTTGAAATACTGACGCCGCGTGTAGACGTTGCTGCTATCGACATTGACGATACCGAAGAGGAGATACACAGGATCATCGTTGAGGAACGATTTTCGCGTATTCCCGTATACAAGGACGCGATCGACAACATCGTGGGTATTCTCCACACGAGGGATTACCTTGAAGCAATGTCGCGCGGAGAAAAGCCCGATATCGAATCGCTGATGCAGAAGCCGTTTTTCGTATACAAGACGCGAAAGCTGGCGGCGCTGCTGTCAGATTTCAAGCGCAAAAGGACGCATATAGCCATCGTTGCGGACGAGTACGGCGGAATGCTGGGAATAGTTACGATGGAAGACCTTCTGGAGGAGCTTGTCGGGGAGATCTGGGACGAAGACGAAGAGATCGAGCTGCCCTGCCGCAAGATAGGAGAGGGCTGCTACGAGGTCAGCGGAGATATGCCGCTTGACGATCTGCTGGAGCTTTTCGATATACCCGAAAAGGACGTGGAAACGACGAGCCATTCCGTTGGCGGCTGGGTAACGGAGAATTTGGGCTCAATTCCTGAGAACGGGCAGAAGCTGAAAATACACGGTCTGGCGATAAAGGTTGCGGATATATCCGAGCAGAGGATAAACAAGCTGATCGTCAGAAAGGTTAAGAAGAAATAAAATATAATAGATATTTTTTAGGCGCACAGGTAGTGATATCTGTGCGCCGTTTCTCTTTATTACTAAAAATAATAACAACAATGGGCGGACGGTGCAACAGCAAATTTTCCTTAATACGAGTGAGATACAAATTTTTTGATTATTAGAAATGATACACAAAGCACATAATATGTGGTAATGAATATGAACAAAATATAAATTATTTGTAAACAATTCGTGAAGTATGTATATATGCATGCATAAAAACGGGCTTTTTGGGGTATTAGTGAAAGGACTTTTTTTAAAAGCAAAATTCAGCAGCGGTTTCGCTTGCGGAAGGAGTGATGATTTGCGAAGGAAGAAGAAAGACCCGGAGCGTTGTGACGAGAGGTGTGAGCTGTGTAAAAGCAGGTTTTCATGCAGAAAAAGAGCGCTGCTCGGCTTTGAACGTCTTGCGTTCGGGTCTACAGCGGACGCGTTTCGCCTGCTGATGTACGACGGCGAAGCGCCGCTTGACGTCGGGGCGCTCGATCTGTTTAACGTCGCGGAGATCAAGAAGCCGAAGGACGGTGCGATGGAGCTTAAATTTTTCGATCGGCTCAAAGCGCTTGAACAGCTTGGGAATATTCCCGAGGGCGATAACGCTGCCGCGGCGTTTTACGAAGCGATCTCAAGTGCGGCAAAGGCGCAGAGGGGTGGGGAGGAATGATACCCGAAACCTTTTCTCAAAAGCAGCTGCGTGTTCTGAGCTGGTGGCATGAAAACAGCCCCGACAGCGAGAAAAGCGCAATTATCTGCGACGGTGCAGTCAGAAGCGGAAAAACGCTGTGCATGAGCCTGTCGTTTGCGCTGTGGTCGTTTTATCGCTTTAACGGCGGCTCTTTCGGTATTTGCTCCAAGACGATTCGCTCCGTCAGGCGCAATATCGTTACTCCGCTTGTAGCACAGATGAGACAGCTAGGTTTTACCTGCCGGGAGAGGGTATCGGAAAACTATGTTGATATCTCTGTCGGCGGCATAAGCAGCAGGTTTTATTATTTCGGAGGAAAGGACGAAAGCTCCGCGTCGCTCATTCAGGGCATGACCCTTTCGGGAATACTGCTTGACGAGGTCGCATTAATGCCGCGTTCGTTTGTTGAGCAGGCACTTGCGCGCTGTTCTGTGGAGAATTCGCGCCTTTGGTTCAACTGTAACCCCGATCACCCTCAGCATTGGTTCAGACAGGAGTGGATATTGAAGGCAAAGGAGAAAAACGCGCTGTATCTCCATTTTACGATGGAGGACAATCCTTCTCTTTCGCCGGAAATACTTGCGCGGTACAAAAGCCTGTACTCAGGGGCATTTTACCGCCGCTTCGTAGAAGGAAAATGGAGCGCGGCGGCAGGCGCGGTGTATCCGTTTATGGACGATGAGAGAGCATTTTACAATATGCCCGAAGGTGAGGCGGAGGAGTATGTTATCTCGTGCGATTACGGAACTGTGAATCCGTCGTCGTTCGGGCTGTGGGGCAGATACGGTGATGTGTGGTATCGTGTGGACGAGTATTATTACGATTCACGAGCCGAAGGAATGCAGCGAACCGATGAGGAGCATTACCGCGGATTGAGCGAGCTTGCAGGCGGCAGAGATATCGCAAGGGTAATTGTCGATCCGTCTGCGGCGAGCTTTATTCAGACGATACGCCGCCACGGAAAATTCAGCGTTGTTCGCGCAGATAACCGCGTAATAGACGGTATACGCAGCGTTTCATGCGCTCTGAGAGACGGGCGTATTCGTATCTGCAACACCTGCCGCGACGCTATGCGGGAATTTGCGCTCTATCGCTGGGACGAAAGCGGCACAAAGGACGCGCCCGTCAAGGAGAACGATCACGCGATGGACGATATCCGTTATTTTGTGACCGATCTTCTGTCTTCCGAACGCGACGACTTTTTCTCTATTTTTATTGG
>CACYDO010000061.1 GCA_902773165.1 uncultured Ruminococcus sp.
AGCTGAGCCGCAGGTTCGTCAAGAAGAAGCAGCTGCGGTCTGCAAACCATTACGGAAGACAGGTTCACAAGCTGCTTTTCGCCGCCCGAAAGCGACGATGTACTTCGGCGGTAAAGGCGGTCTATCCCGAAATAAACGGACGTTTCCGCGCAGCGCAGGCGGATCTGACTGCTGCTCATGCCTAAGCTCTCCGCACCGAAAGCCAGCTCACGCCAAACGCTCTCAGCCGCAAGCTGTCCATCGCAGTTCTGCATAACGCAGCCTGTAAGCGTTACGGCTTGAGTTTCGCTCTGATCCTCTATCGGCTTTTCAAAAATATATATGCTTCCCTTCCGGTCACCGTGGGGCGAAAGCTGCTTTTTAAGCAATCTGAGGAGAGTTGACTTTCCGCTGCCCGAACGACCGCACAGCAGAACAAGCTCGCCTGCGCTTATCGTTAAGGAAATATTGTCTAGAGCCTTACGTTCTGCTTCGGGGTAAGTAAAGCTTACATTTTCAAGCTTAACCGCCTCCACATTATCACCTCCAAAAGAGTTGGTATTATCATAAGTACGGTAAAAGCCGCATACGAGATCACCGACCATATATTCACGGGTACGGCTGTCACGACGGGATAAAACGAAAAATACAGCCTGCCGCAAATTGAAGCTGCACAAATTATCACGGCAGTTATGACGGACGCCGATATCACGGCGACATCTGAAATATGTACGCGGAAATCAGAAAAGCAGGTTCTGCCCTTTAACGCTATTCCGCGCGCGCGCATGGAATCCGCCGTATCTATGGAATCTTCCAGCGTCATTGTTATTAATGCCGAAAAAACAGCAAGCGTCGAGCGAACGCGCGCGATAATACCGTTCTCGCCCGACAAACCGCAGGCGCGGCGCGTATCGTAAATGCTCTTATATTTCCTGCGCATTTCGGGGATCAGCCTGAGCGTAAGCGACAGCAAAACGGCAAGCTTCGGGAAAGCACGCCCGACAAGATATATCACCTTATCCGACGTCAGGCAGCGCGACAGCGAAACGCACCAAAGCATTGATGCCGCAATTATCACCGACATCATAGCACCGTACAGTATCGCTTCAAGCGTGATCGGAAGATCGTTAAAGAAAAAAAGAATTGTAACGCCGTGGTGAGAAAAAAACGGATTGAGAAGCGTTACCGCAATCATCATCAGCGCGGTCAGCACAGCCGGTCGGGGCTGAAAATTTCCTTTTGTTATCATAATATTGTGCGACGCTGCGCCTATAAAGGACAAAGCCGCAAAAATCGGGTCGATCGTCATCACCGTTACGGTCAGCGCGGCGGCAAACCACAGCAGCAGCGTAATCGGGTGAAGACGAGAAAATGCACATTCGTTATTCATGATCTACCCCGGAATTATAATAATTATCGCCGACATCTCTGCCGAGGTCACACGTATATCTCCACGCAACACGATCTCCGTCATGCAGAATATATTCCGAGGAGGAAACCGTCGGGAAATCATCATTCACACTGTACATCCACCCCGAAAGATCGCCGCAGTCATATTCATAAATATTGTTTATGCCGCGAACATACGCCGAACGCTCCGTAACGCTCGTAAAATCGAAATGTATTTTCCGTTCATCAAGCGCTGTTTTAAGGACAGAAAACGCCGTATCTCCGTCCGATATAGGGATATTCGTTTCGGGAATTATAACGCCGTCCTCGGGAACAACTCCGCTCTGCTTGATATTCTTCCCCACGTCGTCATTTTCGATTATCTCGGTGCAGGTCACGCTGAGCGTAACGTAACCGCTCTCGGCAGATTCCGGCGAAGACCCGGAATAATGCTCCTCGGTCGTTTCAACATTGAGAAAAAAAAGAATAACAGCGGCAGCAAATACAGCAGCGGCGGCAATGTATATTTTTTTCAAGGTATCACTTCCTGCGATGGTCTTTTTTTCTGAAAACGGTATGATTAATAACAATAGCCGTTGCAGCGCCGAAGCCTATCGCTAAGAGAAAGAGAACCTCGGCTGTTTTCGGTATCCTATCTGATGATCCATTATCCGCGTGCGGCGGTTCGTCAGCCGTAAGCACAGAAACAGCGTCGGAAATATTCGTCAGCGTTTGTCCGCTCTCGTAAAGCAGGGGAAATAACGCTTCGGACTCCCCTACCCCTTCATCTGTTGAAAGCTCGTCCGGCGAATACAGCGCGGTGTTTTCCGATCCGTTTTCCGAAAGCACATCGGAAAGCTTTGCAAAGCCTACGATATACATGCGTTCGGTTACAGGGATCTCGTTTACCTCGGCAAGCAGCGCTTCTGCTTTAGCAGTATCATTTGTTTCCAGAGAGCCGATCTCGCCGTTCAAGCGTTTTATCTCGCTGCGAAGAGAATTATCCTGCTCTGAGCGAAGATCAAACAAAGCGCGTTTTCCCTGAACGAATCTCTCGTAGGATATAAGCGCATAAAGAGCCTGCGACGTCGCATAAGCGTCAGAGCCTGAGCTTTCGTCATTATGTGCAAAGCCGCCGTCGGGCTGACGGTAAGAAAAAAGCCCGTCGATCAGATCGTTATTATTGTTGATAAAACGATCATCTGTCATCGGGTCAATACCCATCGTACAAAGAGCAACGATCGTCTGCGCTGTCGTTTCGCAGGAGGGCTTGCCCCAGTTTTTGACAGTACCGTTTTCTGTCTGCTGAGTTGAAAGGTACGAGATCATATCCTCCACCGCGCTGCGGATTTCGGGGTCACCGTTTACGTAAGGCGCAAGCGCACAAACCGCCATCGCCGTCATATCAGTTTCCGGCGTGTTTTCGTTGAGCATATAAAGCGCGCCGCTCTCATGCCTTCTTGAAAGTATCTCCGAGATAATGTCCCCGCGCGTATACGTGTTATCGGGAAGCCTGTAAAATCCGCTGTCGATAACGTGGAGCAGAAAAACAAGATGGTTAATAAGCTTATCCGGCAGCTCGTCACGAGAAAAATCTGATATGACCGACGACATCATATTGCTTTGAAACTCCTCAGCTCCGCACGCAGAGGAGGCAAGGAACAACCGCTGAACGTCGGGGATCGTAAGCTCTTCGCCTTTTTCATTAAATATAGCCTGCACAGCGGCTGAGTATTCTCC
>CACYDO010000062.1 GCA_902773165.1 uncultured Ruminococcus sp.
TAGCATGCTTGTACTTCTTCTGCTTAATAAACTCCGCGTCCCAAAACTACTCTTTGTTAGCTTCACGGAAAGAAAACATAGCTGCCACTACTCCTCGGTTTGGGTCGTTATAGGCTGCCGCCTATAACCCGACTCTATAACTTCTTTTACATTCCGCCCTCTATCGCTGGGCGGCTCGGCGAGGTACTTTTTTGAACGCGCAAAAAAGTACCCAAAAAACGCGCCCAAGGGGGGCGAGCAAAGGTTATTCGCTTGCAGTATGCTCGCCCCCCTTCGGAAACCTCCTGCCTGTCTGTCAGTCTAAGATAAATAGGCACACTATATATGGCGTTGTGCTTCGGTTTTATTGCTTGTAGGAAAGTTACAGGCAATAGGCTCTCTATATATGTTGCTTTGCTTTGGCTATTCTTTTGTAGGTAAGCTTTAGAAATAAATAATATATGTATAAAATAGTATGATTAATAGTTGTTTATTAACAATTCCTTAGTATAAAAATTACTCCCATACGGTGAATTATATACCGCATGGGAGATCGTTATTTTACGAAAATCATTTTTTAATAGCTATAGCATATTGCCACGCATAGCCCTGATCTCCGCGAGATAAACACTCAAAAGTAAAAAACGCGGAGACCGACTTCCCGTCACAGCAAAGTAAAATCGGAACTGCTTCCGGGTGCATACCCGGCGGAACTGCTTCCGGGTGCATACCCGGCGGAACTGCCTCCGGGTGCATACCCGGCGGAACTGCCTCCGGGTGCATACCCGGCCGGTTATGAGATCGGTTCGCCGTTCTCATTTGTTCTTTCAAGCTCAAACCAGAATACAGTTCCTTTTCCAACCTTGCTGAATACGCCGAACTGGGCTTTGTGGAGTTTAAGCACAGTCTTTACGATGGAAAGCCCCAGTCCTGTTCCTATTTTGGCGCTGCGGTGAGATTTATCGACCTTGTAGTACCTGTCCCAGATGTTTTTCAGCTTTTCCTGGGGAATACCGGGTCCGTTGTCGATGACCTCAATGCGCACGCGGTTGTCGTAGCATATCTGCCGAACAGTTATTTCCTTGCTTTCGCCTGCATAGTTGACGGCGTTGTTTACAAGATTGTAGATAACCTGAGATATTTTCAGTTGATCGGCGTAAACGTAGACATTCTGATCATGCTCCAGTGTAAAGGAGAATCCGTCCTGCTCCTTGAGCTTTTTGTATCTGCCGAACATCTCCTTGATCGTGTCGGTAATGCAGAAGACGCTCGCTTCAAGCTTCATCGTACCGGCTTCGATCTTCGAAATGTCTATAAGATCGTTTACAAGCGATGTGAGCCGCGTTGCTTCGTCTATGATTATCTGAATATTCTCCGGTGTGTTTTCTCCGGGAATATCCTTCATTACCTCGCCATAGCCTGTGATAAGCGTGAGCGGAGTCCTAAGATCGTGCGATACGTTTGCGATCAGGTCTTTTCTCATCTGATCTACCTGCTGAAGCTCGGTCGTTGCGTAGTTCAGCGTGTCGCTTAGCTGCTCTACCTCTTTGTAGCCGCTTCCGCTGAATACAACGTCGTAATTTCCCTCTGCAAGCTCCTTCGCCGAGTTGTTTATGTTCTCTATCGGCAGAGCGATCCTTTTTGCGAAGATTATCGTCATGATCGCCGAGATAAGGATAAGGATCACAAGAATTATCCTGAGCTGATAGCCGAGAGTCTGAGTAACGCTTACGGAAGGAGTTATTACGGATTCGAGCAGCAGCAGATATTCTGTTCCCTCGGAATCGGTAAAGCTTGCGGAGAATATCAGCCGTTCTGCCTTGTTGTGTTCAAGCGTGGGCTTTTCCCCGACAAAATCATCACTTCCTTCCTGAAAATCTTCACCATAAACCTCGATTTGCTCCAGCGCTGTTATGTATGAACCGCCGTTGTTTCTCGCTACAACGAAATAATCATTA
Source organism: uncultured Ruminococcus sp. (assembly GCA_902773165.1). Lineage (GTDB taxonomy): Bacteria > Bacillota > Clostridia > Oscillospirales > Acutalibacteraceae > RUG592. The sequence goes on from CACYDO010000062.1 coordinate 1,938, forward strand.
AGCTCCTTCGTATCAAATTCATTTATGTTGCTGTCGTCGTTCATGATCGAGGAGTAAATACGCCTGTAATTCGCGTAAACATCGTGCGTACACAGGATGATGTCAACGTCGTTCTGAACGGAAATGGTGTCCATAAGCAGGTTAAGCTGCTTGTGGTTAATGTTGTTGACAATGCTTGAAGCACAGGTGGTCAGGTTTTTTGTTTTGATAGCCTTGTAAAAGCTGCCGAAAAACAGCGTTTGAAAAAGTAAAAGCACAATAAGGATTATCGTCGAAAACGAAACGAAGCTGAGGCTCAGCATAGCTATCAGCGACGGTCTTCGACTTTCTTTCCGCTCTTTGAGCTGCGAGGGCAGCGCTCTTGCAAAGCTCCTTAACGAGTCGGGGGAGAGCTTTTCTTTTATTTTTGCGGCTGTACTGCGAAGCTTACTGAAATTTTCGGGCAGAGCGGAGATAAATTCCTTTATATTCATTTTGCATTACGCCTCGAAACGATAGCCCACGCCGCGAAGCGTAACTATGCACTTGCTGTATTCGCCCAGGCTTTTTCTCAGAAGCTTTATGTGCGTGTCAAGCGTTCTGTCATCGCCGAAGAAATCGTATCCCCAAACGTGATTGATAAGCTTTTCTCTCGACAGCGCTATTCCCTTGTTCTTGACCATAAAGAAGAAAAGCTCGTACTCCTTTGGCGTCATATCTACTCGTTTTCCGTCTATGGTCACGATCCTTGCGCTGAAATCTACTTCAAGCGTCTTGAAGGTAAATACATCGCGCTTCTGACCATCGTCAAGAGTTGTCCGCTTTAAAACTGCGTTTACACGCATCATAAGCTCCTTGGGCGAAAACGGCTTTACAACATAGTCGTCAATGCCAAGCTCAAAGCCGTGGATTTTGTCGTATTCCTCGCCTCTTGCTGAGAGCATGATAATTGGCGTCGAGCTGCGCTTGCGTATTTCACGGCATGCGGAAAATCCGTCAAGCTCAGGCATCATAACGTCCATGATAATAAGATCAAACTGATTTCTCGTGCAGATTGAGATGGCTTCCAGACCGTCGGTCGCTTCTATAACCTCGTGTCCTTCAAAAACGGCGTATTTCTTTATCAGTTCTCTGATCCTGTATTCGTCGTCTACTACAAGTATTCTGCTCATAATATTCAGCCTTTCAATATATATTAGATGTCAGACCGTTTATCGGACAAAATGTGTACAATCGTTCACTTAACGCCTGATATTTTGGTCACTTACACATATTTTAACACAAATTTTTGATAATTGGAATAGGGGAATGTGTATTTTATATGAATTTTCTCACAAAGTTTTAAAATTTGTCACTTAAAAAGGCGGATTGAGGTTGCAAATATCCGTTATTTGGTATATAATTTTCTTATGTGTTTTGGCAGGAAGGAAGGTCTTCTAATGAATATCAGAGAAATTTCGTCAGATGAGATAATCTGTGCGGTGAAAAAGCTGTTTATCGACTGCAATTATTATATCGGTGATGATATTATGAATGCGCTCGTTAAAGCGAGAGATAACGAGGATACTCAGCTTGCGCGCGATGTGCTTACGCAGATAATCGACAATGACCACATTGCAGCACAGGAGCAGATACCAATGTGCCAGGATACCGGCATGGCGGTGCTGTTCGTTGAGTACGGCGACAGAGTCGTTGTTGACGGCTGCGGCTTTAACGCGGCGGTCGAGGAGGGCGTTCGCAGAGCGTATACAGACGGATATCTGAGAAAGTCTGTTGTTAGCGATCCCGTTTTTGACAGGGTCAACACAAAGGACAATACGCCCCCTGTTATCCATACAACTATCGTTCCCGGCGATAAGATACATATCGTTGCAGGCGGCAAAGGCTTCGGCAGTGAAAATATGTCGGCGATAAAAATGCTTACTCCGTCGGCAGGAGTTGAGGGCGTTAAGAAATTTGTTCTCGACTCAGTCGCTTACGCAGGGCCTAACCCGTGTCCGCCGATTGTTGTAGGCGTAGGTATTGGCGGCACGTTTGAAAAGGCTGCTCAGCTTGCGAAAAAAGCGACGTTCCGCAGCATAGCTTCCAGCCACCCCGACGGGCGTTATGCGGCTCTGGAGCGCGAACTTCTTGAGCAGATCAACACGATGGGTACAGGCCCTGCCGGGCTTGGCGGCAAAACAACAGCGCTTGGAGTCAATATAGAAACATACCCCACGCATATCGCAGGAATGCCTGTTGCGGTAAATATATGCTGCCATGCGTGCAGACACGGCGAGGTGACTATATGAAAAAAATAAATTTTCCTATTACGGAGGAGCAGCTCGGCGGCCTTCGCTGCGGCGACAGAGTTCTTGCTTCCGGTTATCTCTACACTGCACGTGACGCCGCGCATAAGCGTATGTTTGAGCTTTTGCAGGAAGGGAAGGAGCTGCCTATAGATGTGAAGGGGCAGACGATCTACTATGTTGGTGCAGCGCCTGCAAAGCCCGGCAGCGTTATAGGTCCGTGCGGTCCTACTTCGTCGTACAGAATGGATAAGTATGCTCCGTCACTGCTTGACCGCGGCTTAAAGGTCATGGTCGGAAAAGGCGCAAGAAACGACGAGGTCATCTCGTCTATGGTGAAAAATAAGGCTGTTTATCTGATAGCGGTCGGAGGCGCGGCTGCGCTGATAGCAAAAAGCGTAAAGAAGGTCGATCTGATCTGTTACGAGGATCTCGGAACGGAGGCTATATACCGCTATGAGGTTGAGGATATGCCTTTGATCGTGGCAATAGACAGTGAGGGCAGAAATATTTATGTGCGCGAGTAACGTAAGGCTTGAACAAGGTGAGCATATTGAGCCTTTGGGCAGCGGCGTTTTCGTGATCGTATCGCAGGAAAATCGCTTTTCTACCGATACGGTCCTTCTTGCCGATTTTTCCGCGCCTAAAAAGCATGAGCGCGTTATTGAATTCGGCTCGGGCTGCGGAGCGATAAGTCTGATATGGTGCAGAAATATGCCGCCAAAAAGCATTGCTGCAATAGATATTCAGCCACAAGCTGCGGATATGATGAGAAGAAGTGTTGAGATGAATAAGCTTGACAGCAGAATTGAGGTCATAAACGCGGATATCCGAAATTTGAAGGGCGTTGTTCCGTTCGGGGAAATTGATATGATAACGATGAACCCGCCGTACAAGATCGGCGGCGGAGGAATTGTTAACGAA
>CACYDO010000063.1 GCA_902773165.1 uncultured Ruminococcus sp.
GACAGTTCCGGTCGGCAAGCGCCGACAGACAGTTCCGGTCGGCAAGCGCCGACAGGCAGTTCCGCTGAACTAAAGAGAAAAGGGTAATTGGTCTCCGCAATTTATTATATCGTAAAATAATTAAGAACCGACAGACTAACAAATAAAAGCAAAAAAATGCAGGCATTTTGCAATGCCTGCATTAACCATTTTTATTATTTAGCGTAATCTATTGCTCGTGATTCTCTTATGATATTGACCTTGACCTGACCCGGATATTCGAGATCGGTTTCGATCTTCTTGCAGATCTCACGCGCCAATGGGATCATGCGCTCGTCCTTAACAATTTCAGGCTTGACCATAATGCGGATTTCGCGTCCTGCCTGAATAGCGAAGCAGCTTTCAACGCCATCGAACGAAGAAGCAACCTCTTCCAGCTTCTGAAGCCTTTTGATGTAATTTTCAAGATTTTCGCGCCTTGCGCCCGGTCTTGCTGCCGAAATAGCGTCGGCTGCCTGAACGATACAAGCAACGACTGTTTTTGCTTCGATATCACCGTGGTGAGCGTGAATCGCATGAATGACCTGCTCACTCTCTTTGTACTTGCGTGCAACGTCAACGCCGATCTCTACGTGAGAGCCTTCTATCTCGTGGTCAAGCGCCTTGCCTATATCATGGAGAAGACCTGCGCGCTTTGCAAGCGTGGGATCCATTCCGAGTTCGCTTGCTATCATGCCCGAAAGAAGAGCAACCTCAATAGAATGCTCCAGAACATTCTGTCCAAAGCTTGTGCGATAGCGAAGTCTGCCAAGAAGCTTGACAAGCTCGTGGTGAATGCCGTTAACTCCGACTTCGAGAACAGCTCTTTCGCCCTCTGCTTTCATAATCGCCTCAACCTCACGGCGGGCTTTGTCTACCATTTCCTCAATACGTGCCGGGTGAATACGTCCGTCGGTAATGAGCTTCTCTAATGCAACCCTGGCGATCTCACGTCTTACCGGCTCAAAGCACGACAGCGTGATTGCCTCGGGAGTGTCGTCAATAATAAGATCTACGCCCGTAAGCGTTTCAATGGCTCTTATGTTTCTTCCTTCTCGTCCGATGATCCTGCCCTTCATTTCATCGTTTGGCAGAGGAACAACGGATACGGCTGCTTCCGCAACGTGATCTGCGGCACAGCGCTGAATTGCGAGAGAGATAATGTTTCTCGCTCTCTTTTCGGATTCTTCGTGCAGCTGCTGCTCGAAGTCCATAATACGAATAGCTTTTTCGTGAGTAAGCTCGGCTTCAAGATTTTTCAGCAAATAATCCTTAGCCTGCTCCTTTGTAAAGCCGGAGATTTTCTCCAGCACGTCAAACTGACTCTTTTTGATGGATTCAGCCTCAGCAAGCTTTTCGTCTGCCTGCTTGAGCTTTTTGGCAACATTGTCTTCTTTTTTCTCAAGATTGTCCATTTTGCGGTCAAGCGTTTCTTCCTTTTGCTGAACACGCCTTTCCTGCCGCTGGATCTCCTTGCGTCTTGAATTAAGATCGCGTTCAGTTTCGGTTCTGAAACGGTGAACCTCGTCCTTACCTTCAAGCACATACTCCTTTTGTTTCGCTTCTGCTTCCTTTACCGCGTCTTCAACGATCTTTTTTGCTTCTTGCTCGGCAGAGCCGATCGCTTCCTCTGCGATCTTTTTGCGATGCTCGATACCTGCTAAAAAGCTGACAACGCCTGCGACGATCGCGGCAATAACGATAAGCAGAATAGCTAACCATAGCTGCATGTTAGTCTGACACCTCCTTGTTTGATTTTTCTTTATCAGCAGTTATTAAAATAAAGACAGATCATAACCCGAAGGCCGTCTCTTATTCAATTGTAATTCAATAGGCTGCACAGGTGCAAAAAATGCACGGCATAACGCGCAATGTTATACGCAGATCTGTAAAAAACGCGGCTGCTGCCGAGAATTAGCCTGCGTAGTTGCAGTTAAAAGATATAAGATGAAATATCGTAAAATCCGTACAAAAACCGCTGTACGGAGATGATCCTTCAATAAATACCAAAGCCGTATTTGTGTGAAACCAATAAAACTGTGAGAACCGATAATGAATTTTACGAAATACAAACACAAGCATTCGTATTTCATATATTTTATAGAAACGGCACAATGAGTCCGATCATTAAATAATAAGCGAACAAGCCTGGCGCTCGCTTATGAGAAGAGATATGCATACATAATAAATCAGCACAATCTCCTTTAATATTTTAACCCGATTCCGGGGATTTGTCAATACACGTTCACGGCAGCTTGCGATTAAAATATAAAAAAATTATTGTCATTGACATTAGTTTTTTAACAAAAGGTAAATTTTAGAAAAATTTCTTATTATTTTACAACAAATTTTCATAAAAGACTTGTAAAAAATTAAAAAATAGGATAAAATAAATAATGAACTATCTGATAGTTTCTTGAATTTACCAATTTTAATTTTAGGAGGATAAATCCCATGGCAGTAAAAGTTGCAATCAATGGTTTCGGCCGTATCGGTCGTCTTGCTTTCCGTCAGATGTTTGGCGCAGAGGGCTACGAGGTAGTTGCTATCAACGATCTTACAAAGCCTTCCATGCTCGCTAATCTTCTTAAGTATGACACAGCACAGGGCGGCTATTGCGGTGTTATCGGTCAGAACGCTCATACAGTTGAGGCTGACGACGAAGCAAACACAATCACAGTAGACGGTAAAACTCTCACAATCTACGCAAAGGCAAATGCTGCAGAGCTCCCCTGGGGCGAGATCGGCGTTGACGTAGTTCTCGAGTGCACAGGTTTCTATTGCTCAAAAGAGAAGTCTCAGGCTCACATCGATGCAGGCGCTAAGAAGGTAGTTATCTCCGCACCGGCAGGCAAGGATCTTAAGACAATAGTATACAGCGTTAACGAGAATACTCTCACAGCTGACGATACTATCATCTCTGC
>CACYDO010000064.1 GCA_902773165.1 uncultured Ruminococcus sp.
AGATCTCCGGCGGACTTAATATGCCGGGTCTGTTCTGATTATGTCGGGATTTCAGGCACCGTCGCTTGCCGCGCTTATAGACCGGTTCAACAGACTGCCGGGAATAGGCAAAAAGTCGGCGCAGCGGCTTGCATATTACGTACTTTCAATGTCTGACGAAGACGCGCGTGCGTTTGCCGACGCCATAATTGACGCGCACAGCCGCATTCACCGCTGTGCAAAGTGCTGCAACCTGACCGACGAGGAGCTTTGCCCGATTTGCCGCAGCTCCAAGCGCGATCAGACCACCGTCTGCGTTGTGGAAGACCCGAAGGACGTTGCCGCTTTGGAGAAAACTCAGGAGTATTCAGCGGTTTACCACGTCCTTCACGGAGTTATCTCTCCGCTTAACGGAGTAGGTCCCGATCAGCTGACGATCAAGGAGCTTGTAAAGCGCGTGAATGAGGACGGAGTAAAAGAGGTCATCATGGCGACAAACGCCACGGCTGAGGGCGAAACGACTGCGGTGTATATCTCCCGGCTTTTAAAGCCGCTTGGCGTTAAGGTAACGCGGCTGGCTTACGGTATCCCCGTAGGCGCTGATCTCGAATATGCCGACGAGGTTACGCTTGTAAGAGCGCTTGAAGGCAGACGCGAGATCTGACCAGAAAAGCGATTAACTATTTGTTTATTTATGAGGTTATGAGGTGAAATCATGGCAGAAGAGTATTTGATCAGAACGAAAAACAGCGACGTGTATCTGCGCGTAAAGAAAGGTCATTTTGCGACAATGCACAGCCATACGAATTACTTCGTGGACGTTACATCGCAGAAAATGAATCTCGAAGAGGCAAAGGCAGTTGCACACGAGCTTGCTGAGGGCTACAAGGCAAAGACTATCGTAGACAGCATTCTCTGCATTGACGGCATGGAGGTCATAGGAACATGTATCGCAAACGAGCTGACGGAGGATCATTATCTTAACGTCAACGCTAATCACCCGATTCATGTTATCTCGCCGGAGTATATTTCGGGTGGTCAGATGATGTTCAGAGATAATCTCACGCCTATGGTAACAGGAAAGAGCGTGCTTGTTCTTGCTGCTTCCGTAACGACAGGAAAAAGCGCTCTTGCTGCGATCGACGCTATCAACTATTATGGCGGCAAGGTCGCAGGAGTAGCTGCAATATTTGCAACGGTAGGTGAATGTGACGGTCACCCCGTAAGCTCGATTTTCGACCCCAACGATCTGGGCGATTATCAGAGCTACAAGCCTAACCGCTGTCCGTTCTGCGAAGAGGGCAAGAAGATAGAAGCGTTGGTCAACAGCTACGGTTATTCCAAGCTTTGATCCCGTTCACTGAAATATAAATAATATAAAAAAACAGCGGCTGTCCTGCATTAAATGACAGCCGCTGTTTTTTTCTACTTAATGAATACGAAAACTATCAAATATAAAATTTTCGCAAATCGTAATTAAATGCTCTGCCGGTGTGCAGATTCGGACGCGAAAGCGAAGGGGCGTTTATCTATAGTAATAATCACCATTATCCGCTTTTTTCCTGAACCTGACGGCAAGGAGGGTAAGGAAAAGAATTCCGCGAAAGATCAGTTCAATGCACATTGCCGTCCATATGCCCTGAAGTCCGTAGGCAGGCGCTAAAATCGCGGCAAGAGGAATCCTGACGACCCACATGCTCACGAAGCTGAGAATTCCGGAAACCGCCGTATCTCCTGCGCCGCGGAAAACGCCTGAAGCAACGATAGAGGCAGCGTACATCGGTTCGGCGAAGGCTTCTATCCTGAGTACCTCTGCGCCCAGCTTTCTGATCGCTTTATCCGGCGTGAGCAGCGCTATCATCTGCGGTGCAAACAGGAACATAAGTCCGCCGCTTACAGTCATGACAAGCATTCCGGTCAATGTCGTCAGCCAGCCGAGTCTTTTTGTTATGTCGGAGCGTTTTGCGCCGATGCACTGCCCGATGATCGTCGTTGCGGAAGCGCCGATCCCGTAGCCGGGCATATAGCAGAGGCTTTCCGCCGTTATCGCGAAGGAATTCGCTGCAATTGCAGTTGATCCGAGAGGGGAAACTATCCTCGTAAACGCGATATAAGCGCCGCAGGTGATAGTCTGCTCGATCGCAACGGGAACGGCGATTTTAAGAGCCGCAGAAAGATCGGCGCTTGAAAAGACAAGCTTTTCTTTTCGCCTGAGCCGAAGTGATTGCGAGCGAACGAGCAGGAAATACATCAGCAGAAAGACCGTGACAACCTCGGATAAGGCAGTGCCGAAAGCAGCGCCTGTTATACCGAGATCTGCACCGGGCAGCGTTATTTGTGCACCGAGAAATGATATTTCTCGTGTCGGGAAGATCAGCAGTGCATTGAAAACGACGTCGAGAATGCACATAACGATCTCGAGGATACCCGGAGTTTTCATGTTGCCGCTGCACTGGAGCATTCCCGAAGCGGTATAATTCAGTGCGACAAACGGAAGCGACAGCGCGAAAACCAGGAAATACTGCGCAGCGCCCGGGCAGATAGCCTCCTCGCCTCCGAGCCACACAGGCAGACGAGAGCTTATTGCAGCGCCTGCGCAGGTCATAAGCAGGCTGAACAATGTAACGCAGATAAGCCCCTGTTTTACAATATTTCTCGCGGCTTTGTCTTTTTTAGCGCCGATCCTTTTTGCGATCTGCACGGTAAATCCCGTTGCCGCAGCCATGCTCAGACCGCCGAACAGCCATGTTGTCGAGGACACAAGCCCGATCGCGGCGGACGATCCTGCGCCGAGCCGACCGACCATAGAAGCGTCGATATACTGCATTATAAGGCTGGAAAGCTGAGCAAGTATCGCAGGAATACTCAGCTCGATGACCATAGCTATCTGCTGCAAGGAAGACAGTTCTTCGCCGTTTCTCATCTTTTCAAGCAAGGATATTGTTTTTTTTTCAGACATAAACAGCTCCCTTTCCATGCGAGTACCATAGTTACAAAAAACGGAAAGCCGTTTAAGACGGTTTTCCGTTTTGAATTAATAGTTTATTTATCTCGGGTCATCTCGTAATTCTCATTATTTCTTGCTAAATAATCAAAGGTTTCCCTTATTGATCTGCATTCGGTGCTTGTTACTATGTAGTGATCAACCAGAATGACACCTATGACCTTTAAAGCTCTGTACAGCTGAAGCGTCGATATGCAGTCCGAACGCGACGGTACCGCTATTCCGCTCGGGTGATTGTGGGCGATAACGCAGTAACGCGCAGGCAGTTCCGAGCAGATACTGCATATCTTCGGAATATTAACCACCAGATTATCATTCGTTCCGCTGCCCATGAATTTCATGCAGATGATCCGCGCCTTGCTGTTGAAAAGAAGCAAAAATGCCCTTTCACGCTTTATTCCGGCATACTGCGACTTTATGAGATTTTCAAGATAATAATTCTGCCCTGCCGCTGTTGTAAGATCAAGCTTGTTGATTTCAGATCTATTCGCCGCCGTCAATATACGTGCAGAAATATCAGGAAATCTGTCGATCAAAAAGGCAGCGGCTTCGTTTGCTCCGCTTTTAGTGAGCGTTGCCCGTGAAAGACCGAAAAAAGAACTGCCGTTATTTTCGGTGAGATTGTTAAGAAGCTCACGGGAATCATTTGAGCCGGAAGCAAGGGCGAGAAAAAGCTCCGCAGACTCAGACTCAGGCAGTGAATCCAGACCGCCGCTTTCGCACTTTTCCATCAGATAAGCGAGCCTTGTTTTTTTATCGTCGCTCTGCTGCATTTTTTATTCTCCGTAAAAACATATGCTTTTATAAGCTGTTGTATCCAAAATAATCCGAGCTTGAAGCGTTGAAATCCGGAATAAATTTTTCGTCCGCCGAGCTTAGCTCCTGCGTAAAACCGTCAAGATCAAGCTTTATAGCGTGATTGATTACCTTGTCGTATTCCTTTTCGGTAAGCTTTCGGTTGATCTCCGGGTATTTATAAGCTTCTCCTGTGGGCGTGTACTGCCCGAGAATGCTCACAAGAACGCTTTTTCCGAAATTGGCGCGAATGCAGTCGAGTATCGCCATTGCGTCCTTCGTGTGGTTGGGGAGAACGAGAACTCTGACGATCGTTCCGCGCTGAACGATACCGTCTGTATCGTATTTTATATCTCCCGTTTGCAGCACCATCTCTTCGATCGCCGCAAGCGCAACCTGCGAGTAGTTGAACGCGCGCGAATAGCGCTCCGCCATTCTGTTGTCACTGTATTTGAAATCGGGAAGATATATGTCTATCTTGTCTTCAAGCCTGCGAAGACTGTCTACCGATTCGTAGCCGCTCGAATTGTAAAGCACGGGGATCTTCGGCTTGTAGATCTCAAAGCTTTCCAGCACCGCTTCAATAAAATGACTCGCGCTGACAAGATTGATGTTGTGAACGCCCTGATCTTCAAGATTACGGTAGCAGTTTGCAAGCTGCTGCGGCGTGATGAATACGCCTACGTGATTTTCACTTATTTCATAATTCTGACAGAATACGCATTTTAATGTACAGCCGCTGAAAAATATTGCTCCGCTTCCGCGACTGCCGCTGATGCACGGCTCTTCCCAGTAATGAGGACCTACCCTTGCAACCTTCGGACGAACTCCCATTTTGCAGAAGCCTTCGCCTTCGTACACATTTCGCTTAGCGCCGCATTTGTGCGGACATACGTTACAATGCTCGACTGTTACCAATGGTGATCCCTCCTTTCAGAATGTGAAATAAGAATACGGCAATATTATGATACTCAAAAATATTGCAAAAATATGTGAGAATAATGAGAAATAAAGATCAGGAATAAGGTTTATTTATCTATTTTAACAGCGTTCAGAGTTTTTATCAATACCGAAGGGCATAAAAATTTATATAAAATACGGTTGGTTTTTTATGCAGATTTTTTTGCCAAAATGATGTATAATAATATCAGAGCTGAAAATCCTCCGGATCGAATTTGGGCAGAACAGGCGGCTTGAAGGGCTTTCGCAGAAGAGGGTTATACTTGAAGCTGCGGCATTTGCCGTTTTCAATATATGTGTTCTTGACGCATATTCTGCTTCCCATACCATCGGAAATACAGTGGTCACAGTAGTCACAGTTCGGCTCAATATTATTTCCGAATAACCGGTACAAGCCAATTCTCCCCTTTCTCTGTCCGTCGTTTTATCAACATATAACATTATATAAGTTTTTTGGAATTTAATCTTCTTGAAAGGAATAATAACATGATTTTTACCAGTTCTGTAATGAAAATGAACATAATTAACGCTGTATCTTATCTTTCATTTGAAAAATTCGACAATATTCCCTATATTAAGCATGGATTTTCAACGAGAATGGGGGGCGTGAGTACGGGTGAGTTCCGCTCGATGAATATGTCTTTCGGGCGCGGCGACTCCGACGAGAACGTTACCGAGAATTACAAAAGGCTGTGCGAGGCAATGGGTATCGGGTACAAAACGCTTGTTGCCTCCGCGCAGGATCATCATACGTTTGTCCGCCGCGTAAGCCCAGAACAGCACGGTATCGGGATATATCGCCCGAAGGATATGCAGAGCGTGGACGGACTTATCACAAACGACCCGAAAACGGCTTTAGTTACGTACTTTGCCGATTGTACGCCGCTGCTTTTCGTCGATACAAAGAATAAGGCTGTCGGCGCAGCGCACGCAGGCTGGCGCGGAACAGTCGGAAAGATCGGCGCGCGCGTCGTTGAAAGAATGGGGGAGGAGTTCTCAACAGATCCTTCCGATCTGCTTGTGACCGTTGGACCTGCTATCGGAAAATGCTGCTATGAGGTTGACGACCCGGTTGTGGAGCAGTTTGCCGCGCTTGAGCTGAATAGCAGTAAGATGATCTTCCCGAAGGGCGGCGGAAAATATATGCTCGATCTTCTCGAAGCAAACAGACAGATACTGATGTCAGCCGGAGTTCCCGAGGAGAATATAACGCTGAGCGACGTCTGCACGCAGTGTAACAGCGATCTTATCTGGTCGCACCGTGCAACGGGCGGCAGAAGAGGTGGAATGTGTGCTATTCTGTCTATTATGTGAAAAATACATGAATTCTTTTGTTTGATTTGATAAAAATGAAAAATGTTATCTGTTGAAATAAACGAAATTAGTTTTTCTTTTTAAAGATGGTTGATAAACGAAATTTTTTATGTTAAAATTAAACAGTAGATGTAGGTAAAGTATGGTCAAAAGCCGTATCTTGAAGCGAAACAAAGGGCGGACCGATCGCTTTGCTTTCGCTGAAACCTCAGAAGTCAGAATGATCAACATTTTTAAATTGAAAGGGAGAATGTGCAATGAAAAAACCAAAGGCTTTAGTGTCTGCGATAGTTGCAGCGGCTCTGCTCGTTTCGGCAGCGCTTCCGGCAGCAGCAGAAGCAGCAGCTGTTCCCTCAGGCGCAGCGGCAGCTCAGACATCAGGCGCTGACGCGTCAACCTTCTCATGGGACAACGCAACAGTTTATTTCCTTCTTACAGACCGTTTTAAGAACGGCGATACTTC
>CACYDO010000065.1 GCA_902773165.1 uncultured Ruminococcus sp.
GCTGGACATCTCGTTCTGACGGCGGTATTACAACGTATGCCGAGTTTGACAAGAGAGCAGGCGAGAATCAGACGATCGCATGGAGCTATCAGGCAGGCAATAATTACGTTGAGCGCGAAACAGTAGATTTCGGCAAGACCGACGCTAAGAAATCTGCTCTTATGTACGTTGCAGAAGATGACGTAACACTTATGGCTAAGTTTGGCTGGAATTATGCAGTAACTGATGATACAGAGTATATTCTCTGCTCAGGTTACGAGATCGACTATAACAAGGCTAAGGCAGAGATACTTTCCTCCTCGCTGTCTTCTACAAGAAAGAATGCCGAGCTTAATAAGCTCAACGAGCTCAGAAGAATGGCTATTGAAATGACCAGCATGAAGATGATCGGCGCGTTTATGAATAAAGTCGGCGCACTCAGCTTCGGTACCCATCCGTCATTCACACTCGTTATCTATACGATCATTATTAACTTTACAGGAACAGGTATTGACGTAGAAATCCCCGGCGGCGAAGGTCCTGTGGATTACAATGATTCCGACGATACTCCTGCTCCTTCCGACACAGAGGATGCTCCTCAGCCTGCACCGATCTCCACAGACGATCAGGCGGATAACCCCGAAGAAACAGGCGAGAGCGACGTAGTTAAGGATCATGCAAATACGAACGCTTCTTATTATCAGGATGCACTTTCGTTTACGATCGACCCGAGCGGCTTCGTTTACGAGGGCGTTGAAAGCAACCGCGTTTCCGGCGCAACGGTAACGGCTTACTGGATTCCGTATGACGGCAGCGACGATTATTGGGATAATTACGACGTATCTAAGGCAGTTGTCTGGAATGCTTCCGAGTACAGCCAGACAAATCCGCTGACAACAGACGCAGGCGGCAACTACGCTTGGGATGTACCCGAGGGTATGTGGAAGGTAGTTGTTGAGAAGGACGGCTATACAAAGACGGAGTCCGAGTGGCTGCCCGTACCGCCTCCGCAGACAGAGGTAAATATCAACCTTGCTTCCGAAAGAGCTCCTAAGGTAACCGGCGCTAAGGCAGACGGTCGCGTTGTAACCGTAGACTTCGATCAGTATATTGACCCGAAGACAGTTACAAGCATTAAGTTTGCTAATGCCGATGGCAAGGAGTTTGAGTACAGCGTTGATTACTCAAAGAACGAAATGGACGCAGAAGGCAATGTATTTGCAAAGACATTTATGCTTAATGTTACATCCGCTTCCGGAAAGATCACAATGACCGTTCCGAGCGATGTTAAGAGCTACTGCGGCGTTTCTGCCGAGGAGTATACTGCTGAATTTGAATTCGCCGAGCTTCCCGAAGACAGCGATAATAAGAACGACAGCGACGGCAAGAGCTCCGATAACAAGGATTCCGAGAACGGCGGCAAGACAGACTCCGACGATAACAAGGATTCCGACGATAAGAAAGATAACTCCGATTCCGATAATAAGGGTTCCGATGAGGATACGAAAAACGGTAACCTCGGAGATCTTGACGGCGACAACGCTATTACTTCGGCAGACGCTCTGCTTATCCTCAGAATGAGCGTAGGTCTTGACGAGGTAACAGACGCAAAGAGAAAGCTTGGCGACATCGACGGCGATAATGATATCACCTCAGGTGACGCACTTGCACTTCTCCGTTACAGCGTTGGGCTTAGCGAAGACGAAAGGATCAATAAGCCTGTTTAACCCATCGGCAAGGTTCGGGCGTAAACCCGAACATAAACAAAAGATATATTGACAGAGCAGCGTCCATCGTTCCCTTAACTCCCGGGAACGGTGGGCGCACTCCGTTTTTTGTTAAAGTGTATTTTTTTAAAATCTGCAATTAAGCGTGACTTTGAACGAATTATTTGGTATAATTATTACGTATAAAGTAATCCCATTATTATAAAAACAGAGAGGAGGAACGAACAGAATAGTATCTGTTCGCAGATAAATGGACTGTTTCGCCGAATCACCGGAAGTTATAAAAAGCTTTCTTATTTATATGAGTACCGTAAAAGGTAAATCTCAGAATACTATTAACGAGTATTACCTTGATCTGAGAACCTTTTTCAGATATATCAACAGGTCACGCGGTCTTGCGCCGTCCGACGCAGAATTTGAGGAAATTAAAATAGATAACGTAGATATTCCGCTCATAAAAACGATCACACTTGATGACGGCTACGGTTTTATGCTTTTTTTACAGCAGGAACGCCATAACGAGGCTGTTTCCCGCAGCCGTAAGGTTTCCTCTCTTTCATCTTTTTTTAAGTATCTTACGAATAAAAAAATGCTGCTTGAAACAAACCCTCTTGAAGGGCTGGAAAGCCCTAAGGTAGGAAAAAGAATACCGAAATATCTTTCACTTGAACAATGTTACGCCCTTCTCAGTGCGGTGGACGGGCAGTTCAAGGAGCGTGATTACTGCATTCTTGTTCTGTTTCTTAATTGTGGAATGCGTTTGTCCGAGCTTTGTTCGATCAATTACAACAGCATTGCCGATGGCCAGCTTCGTATTATCGGTAAGGGCAATAAGGAACGAAAAATCTTCCTTAATCAGGCTTGCCTGGACGCGATAGAGGCATACATGAAGGTGCGTCCGGTTGACGGAGTGACCGATAAATATGCCCTGTTTATCAGCCGACAAAGAAACAGACTCAGCCCCAAAACCGTTCAGCTTATCGTAAATAAATACCTGGATAAGATCGGGCTTGGCGGACAGGGTTACTCCGTGCATAAGCTTCGTCATACCGCCGCAACGCTTATGTACCAGTACGGAGGAGTAGACATCAGGATTTTAAAGGAAATACTCGGACATGAGAATCTTGGTACTACCGAAATATATACACACCTGTCCGACAAACAACTCAGGAATGCTGTAAAATCAAATCCGCTTGCTGAGATAAATGTCGAAAGCTTGAAAAATAACTAAAATAAAACAAAGCTGTATTTATTAATCGGAGAAAATGCATAAATAAAATTACAAAAATGAGATAAAAATGCCGTTTACCATTAAAAATTGTCCGTTTACAAGAAATACGAGATTTTTTACTTTTTTAGTGATATAATAATATCTGCAAAAAGAACGGAGGAGAATAATGGTAACATACAGTGTTGAAGAGGAACATCATTTTGACAGTGAAATAGGCGATTATACGTCATATGGGATAACGGCTGCGGAGAGCGGAAGGATACTCGCTGTAGTGAACGACGTTTTTACTGATTACAGTGAAGCAGAAAGCTGCGCAGAATTGTTAACAAGCAGTCAGCTTTCCCTGATACATCTGGATCAGGTTCTTGAAGAGTTTTTGCTGTATCGTTGATTTTGCTTTGAGGTTAGTGATATCAGAATGATTGCATTACAATAGTAAAAAAGGAAGCAAATGATTCGCTGTATTATTAATGAAAGAATTTTACATCCTATGCAAAACTATAAGTCCCCTCATTCCATCGTTGGAAAAAGGGGACTTTTACGCTATAATCGAAAAAAGATATGTATGACTATGCGTGCATTTTGTTGTTTTTTGCGTGAAAAATTTCTTATCTCGGAAATATGGTTTCATTTTTGGAATAATGAAAAAAGGTATTGACATTTTGACAAATATGGGGTATGATTATGTAAAACCTATTAATCAAATAGGTTTGATGTAAATAGTCTGAATTCGTGGCGGTGATCTTAATGAGGTTAGATGTAAACGACAATAAAGTCAGAGCTCTTGTTGAGAAAGGGGAGTTCGGGCTGGAGATGGAATCACTGCGCGTAAATTCCGATGGAACATTGGCGCAGACTCCTCACCCATTTGACGGAGATAACAATATTACGCGTGATTTTTGTGAAAATCAGACAGAAATGATTACCGATGTCTTTGACGATATCGAAGACGTTCTGAGGCATTTAAAAGCATTGCAGAATAAGGTAAATGGATCGCTTATTGAAGATGGGGAATTGCTTTGGCGTTTTTCAAATCCACCGTATTTTTCTACCCCCGACTGTATACCGATAGCCGATTTTAAGGGCAGCGTTTACCGTGATTATCTTGCGGAAAAGTACGGAAAGGTCAAAATGCTGCTTTCCGGTATACATCTGAATTATTCCCTTCCGAATGAATCAATAGAAGCGCTTGCTTCATCTTCGGGAATATCGGCGAAAGATTATAAAGATACCCTGTATCTCAGACTGGCTGCCGATCTTGTGGAATATAGCTGGCTCATAGTTTATCTTACTGCGGCTTCTCCGATCCTCGATGATTCGTTCCTGAAATACAGCGATATTCCGATGCAGGATAAGGAAAAATATGCTTCCGTTCGGTGCAGCGAGATAGGCTATTGGAATTATTTTACCCCTGCTTTTGACTATACTTCAGCAGATGCTTATGTAAAAAGCATAGAAAGCTATGTTGAAAACGGCGACATAATTTCTCCTTCGGAGCTGTATTATCCTATAAGGCTTAAACCAAGAGGCAAGTACGATCTCGGTCTTATAAAAAACTCGGGGATCAACCATATCGAGCTGAGAATGCTTGATCTTAACCCTTTGTCCGAGATCGGTGTTTTTAAACGTGATCTGGAATTTATTCATCTGCTGATAATCTATCTGGTTTTCGAAGGAGAAGATCTGCCCGATCGTGAACGACAGGCAGAAGCAGTTAATAATATGAAGCAGGCAGCTCTTTACGACAGCAGCGCGGCGGTTCGCCTGAACGGTAAGGATATTTCCGTAAAAACCGCGGCTGCACAGAAGCTGCTGACGATTTATAATTTTGCGCAGACGTATTTTCCGGAGTACGTTTCCTGCGTTTTGTATCAGCTTGAAAAAATTAACAGCGAAAGTTATGCGCAGAGAATACGCAGACTGTATGCCGATGACTACATGCGCAAAGGCTTGATACTTGCAGAAAAATTTCGGGAGAGTGGTGACAATGTGCATGCTTTTTGCGGTAAGCTCGAAGGAGAGCTTTGAAGC
>CACYDO010000066.1 GCA_902773165.1 uncultured Ruminococcus sp.
AAACCTTTTGTGGGGGCTTTCCGGTCGCCCCCACGCCCCTTCGGAAACATCTCTCAAAGAGTAATTATCTATGTCGTCTACTATAATATTTTCAATCCCATTCGTTGAAAACGATCTCGCCGACAGAGTGCGGCTTCCAGTATTTTATCTGCTCCAGCTCCGCCGCATCAAGATCATGATCGAAATTATTGAATTCCGCGTTCAGCTCTGCGGCGGAAGTTACCTTATATCCGAACTCAGATAAATTTTCTCCGGGCAGATCTATAAAAATCTTCTTTCCGTCCGAACCGTTTTTGCAGAAGCCGATAACGGGGTAGCACTTATTCATCAGCATCGAAACAAGCTCGTCGCCTACCGCGATCTGAGCTTCATAATAGCTTGCAATTTCCGGACAATATACAGTTATGACCGAAAATCCTGCCGAATCCATAATATAGCACGCCTTTTTAAAAAACGACATATCCACATTCTGCGGCTTGCCGCGGCGCACATGGTAAAATCCCGTGATCCCTTTTATTAAAAACATATTTTCACCCTTTACAAAGCCATATTCACGCTATCCGCTCAATACGGCACTCGTCGCACAGCGGATATGTTTTTGCAGCTTCCTTAATGAGCTTCTCCATTTCTTCGAACGACGAGCCGTAATAATACAGCGCGGTAGCTTCATTGCCCTCCCAAAAGCTGTAAAGCGAGCCGATACCTTCTACCGCCTGCGACAAAATGTCGATAGCATGGTTGATATCGCAGCTTTTGTAAACATCTTCGGGAAGGTCTGTTCCGTTAAGATATATCGCCAATCCCTCCTGCGTACCGACGCCGATATCATCGTCCTGCGTTTCAATAAACGAGCCTTTAGGTACTTCGATCTCGTTTACGATCTTAGTGAGCATTCTGATACTCTCGTCATCGTCCTTTTTCAGCTCAATGTCTATGCAGCAAAACGCGATCTCTCCGCTCGGCTTCGTACCTGTTCCGCCGCCTGTGACCTCGCCGAGATCAATTGCTTGTAAAATTTCTTCAAGCGCGTCTTCGAGATCAAATCTATGTCTTGGCTGCAAACGCGCGTTCAGTTTAAGTGTAACGTTCATACTTTTTCCTTATACATTGCCCTGCCGTTCCTTTTTGCTTGCAATAATTTCTTCAAGCTGCTTTTTTGTAAATCTGTAATTCTTATTGCAGAAATGGCAGTTTGCGCGCGCATAGCCCTTCTCGTCTGCAAGAGAACGGATCTCGTCATCGGAAAGCTTGATAACGGCGTTTATAACTCTCTCCCTGCTGCACGGGCAGACGTAGGCGATCTCCTGCTCTTCAAGAAGCTCCACATTAAAGCCGTCAAGAGCCGTTTTAACCATATCCATCAGGCTCATGCCCTTTGCAAGCATAGTTGTTACAGGCTCCAGCTTTTTGATGTTATCTTCTATTTTCGTGATCGTTTCGTCTGTTGCGCCCGGCAGAAGCTGAATGAGCATACCGCCTGCAAGCATGACCTCGCCGTCTTCCTTATTGACAAGAACGCCAAGGGCGCAGACTGTAGGTATCTGCTCGCTCACTGCGAAATAGCTCGTGATATCCTCGGCTATCTCTCCCGAAAAAAGAGGACATACGCCGATGTACGGCTCTCCTGTTCCATAATCGCGCAGCACATTGAGAGCGCCTTCCTTGCCGACTGCTTTGCCGACGTTTATCTTACCGTTCTCGTGATATTCCGTTTCTACGCCGGGATTCTCAACGTAGCCGCGGCAATTGCCCTTGCTGTCGGACACGGCAACGACCGCGCCCAAAGGGCCGTCGCCTTTAACTCTGAGCGTCAGCGTCGCGGTACTCTGTTTCAGCATAACGCCCATGATAGATGAAGCTGTCAGAAGTCTGCCGAGAGCCGCTGTTGCTGCGTTTGAAGTATGATGCAGCTTTTTTCCCATATGAGCGATACCGGTTGTATCTGCCGCGATCGCCATTACAGCGCCGTCAGACGTAATGCAGCGGATAAGCTTATCGGGCTTCTGCTGCGTTCCCTCGGGGGCGTAGATCTCGTCCATATTTTCGTTATTGTTTTCCATATATGTTAATTCCTTTCATCGCATATTATTTTTCGTGATACAAACGTAAGCCTTTGTGACGTTTCGCAAGGCTCATTAAATGTCGAATCATCGTAAACTGCAAGCGTTTCTATTCCGTTCTCCGCCAACAGCTGTTCAATTTTCTCACGCGGATAAGCAAATTCGCGGAAGCATTCGCTTTCGCGTCGGTATTTCCTGCCCTCGGGGCAGAAAAAATCAAGTTCAATCTTCACGGAGCAATTCTTTTCGCAGTATTCATTCTGCCATACGAGAAAGACCTCGTCCGTATCGTAAACGAATGTATTGTTCCCGAGAATATTTTCGTGCTTATACGGAGTATTAACATCGAAAACGAATAACCCTCCGCTGCGCAGATAATGCGACACTCCGGCTATCGCCTTTTTCAGCTCCGCTTCTCCCTGCAAATGACTTAAGCTGTCAAGCGTACACACGCAGGTATCTATCTCGCCGAAAAGCTCCAGCGACTGCATTTTCTGCCGGATAAACATAATATCCAGCTCTTCCTCTGCCGCCTTCTGCTGAGCCTGAGTCAGCATTTCGACCGACATATCTGCTCCGAAAACGTCTATCCCGCGCTTTTTAAGCTCCACAGCAAGCGAACCCGTTCCGCAGGCAAGATCGAGAGTTTCCCCGGGGGAATGACCGAACCTTTTGAATATTTCGCAGATATATCCGGCTTTTTCAACGTAATCGACATTCCGCGTCAGACCGTCATAAAAATCGGCAAAAACTCCGTATGCCATTATGCGTTCTCCTCGCTGTCAAGCTCCTTCAAGCGATCAAAAACAAGGGAGTAACCATCACAGCTTGTATAGTTGAGTGAACGGTTAACTCGGCTTATTGTCGCTGTTGAAGCGCTTGTTTTTGCAACGATCTCGCTGTAAACCGTGTTTTCGCTGAGAAGCTTTGCAACCATAAGTCTGCGCGACATTGCGTTCAGCTCCGGCACGGTGCAGAGGTCCTCAAAAAAGCGGCGGCATTCCTCCGTCGTTTTCAGCGTTGTGATCGCCCTGTACAGATAGTTCAGATTTTCTTCGTCCATTTTCTGATTCATCGTTCCGATCTCCTTTTTCACCGCAAGGCATACAGCGCAAACTGCTCTCTATATTATTATACTTCCTGCGGCTATAAATTGATGATTATTATCATTTTATCACAAACTAAAGTAAAAATCAACCGTCTTCCTGTCAGGATGACAAGAAGACGGTTTTGCTGTTATATAAAAATCAATTATTTAACCTTATTTACCTTCCAGAGCTCGTCTGCGTACTGGAGGATAGTTCTGTCTGAGGAGAACTTGCCGGCATTGGCAACGTTCATCAGGCACTTTCTGCCCCATGCTTCTCTGTCGCCGAAATCAGCATTTGCCTTGATCTTTGTCTCAACATAAGACGGAAGATCGAGAAGAATGAAGTAGTGATCGGGATCATGCCAGGAAGCACCGTTAATGAGAGAATTATGAAGCTCTGCAAAGCTGCCTTCGCCCTGTCTGCCGCCGTCGGAGAATGTACCATCAATAAGAGTATCAATTACCTTCTTGATCTCGGGGTTGCTCTCGTAGATCTTTCTGGAGCTGTAGGTTCTGTCAGCCTTAAGCTGCTCGATTTCTTCAACCTTTGCACCGAAAATGTACTCGTTCTCGTCGCCTGCTTCGCGTGCGATCTCAACGTTAGCGCCGTCAAGCGTACCGAGAGTTACAGCACCGTTGAGCATGAACTTCATGTTGGAAGTACCGGAAGCCTCTGTACCTGCTGTAGAGATCTGCTCGGAGAAATCAGCAGCTGTAACGATCTTCTCTGCATAAGATACGTTGTAGTTCTGAACGAATACGACCTTCATCTTGCCGTTAACATCGGGATCGTTGTTTACAAGCTTAGCGATCTCATTGATGTACTTGATGATAGCCTTAGCTCTTGCGTAGCCCGGAGCTGCCTTTGCACCGAAGATGAATGCTGTCGGATTCCAGTTCGGAAGCTCGCCGTTCTTAAGCTTGAAGTAAATATCCATGATGGAGAAAGCGTTGAGGAGCTGTCTCTTGTACTCGTGGAGTCTCTTTACCTGAATATCGAAAATCGCGTCGGGGTTAAGGTCAACGCCCTCGTGCTTGCTGATGTACTCTGCAAGCTGACGCTTCTTCTCGTGCTTAATGGAGTTAAAGCGTGCGATAGTATCGGAATTGATGTGAGCTTCAAGCTTCTTAAGCTCGTCCAGATCGCGCAGATAAGCGTCATTGCCGATAGCGTCTGTAAGAAGCTCTGTAAGCTCGGGGTTGCACAGACCGAGCCAGCGGCGCTGTGTAATAC
>CACYDO010000067.1 GCA_902773165.1 uncultured Ruminococcus sp.
GAGCTGAATGATTCGCCGACTGTGTACGTTGTTTTTGTCGGCTTCGTCGTTACGGCAATCTTAGTTAATGTCTTTGTCGCCGCTGCCTTTACAATTACGGTAAACGTTGCTTTTTTCGTAGAATCCGCCTTTGCAGCTACGGTGATCGTCTTAGTTCCGGTGGAAGATGAATCAAAGCCGCTGTATGTTACGTTATTCGAAATATCAGCTGTTGTACTGTTGCTGTATGTACCTGTTACGACAATGCCGGAAGGATCAAATGTTTCGCCTACGGTATAAGTCAGCTTTGTAGGCTTGGTCGATATTTTTATCGACTTCAGCGTCGGGGGATTTACGGTGATCTTGAATGTGTCCTTTAAGCTTGTATTATCCTTGGAGATAACAGTTACCGTTTTTGTTCCGGCAGTAGAAGTATCCGCGCCCTCTATCGTGACGCTTCCCGTAACGGCTTTCGTTTTTCCGTTATCCAGATATCCGGTAACGACCATACCTGTTTTGCTGAACGTTTCTCCTGCCGTATAGGTAGTTTTCGCAGGCAGCGTCGTCACCTTGATAGATGTCAGCGAAGGCTTCACGACTTCAACGTTAAACGTCGTTTTTATCGTTGAAGTCGGATTATATGTAACGGTGACGGCTTTTGTTCCTGCGGAAGAAGTATCTACCGAACTGAACGAAACTACGCTCGTTACGTCCTCGGTCGTTCCGTTGCCGCGCGTTCCGGTAACTGTTATGCCTGTTGAATCTACCGTGGTTGAATCACCGACAAAATATTTTGTTTTATTAGGCATTTTCGTTACTTTAATGCTCTTAACGTCGTTTGTTTGCTCCAGACGAATACTGAGCAGATCTGTGCTGAGATTTTTGAGGTCTGAGCTGCCGCTGTAACCGTAAAAATCATCTACGATAAGCGTTACAGTTCTGCTTGCAAGAGCCGCTGTTGATTTAAGATATATCTTTGCTATATCGGTCTTTTTCGTAAAGCTGTATCCGCTTGAGCTGAAAAGCACGCTTCCTGCGCACTGATCGGAATAGTAATATGACGTATCGTCATAGAATTTAGTAAACGCCGTATTTACCTGCGCAGCAGGAATATCGCTGCCCAATTCAAGACTGCGGTTGGCAATATTCGTCATTCCGCTCAGACGGAATGACAGACCCTGAACCTTTGCCGCAGAATCAATGGAAATTACGGCGTACATTGAATCGCCTGCCGCGTCAAATTTCAGCGAAACAGACTTTGAACCACCCGAGCTTTCAGGTGCAGCTGCCGCGATCGCCGTTACAGGAAAACATGCAACGACCATCAAAACGGCAAGAATAATACTTAACAGCTTTTTAAACATAGCGATCCCTCCGCATATTAATAGTTTTATTTTAACACATTAAAGCAATTTTGTAAATAATTTACAATCATTTTCTTTGCAATTTTTTATCGTAATGCGGAGGGATAGTTCTTCGGTTTACAGCATTATTTTACAGCAAAATAAATATTGTATGAAGTAATAAGCAGCATATAACTCCAAATATCAGCGGGAGAATGAACGAAACGGCAGTCCACAATATACTTTTTGTTTCTTTGTATATTGTCAGACATGTAGTTGAGCACGGAAAATGAAACAGCGAGAAAACTATCACGCACACAGCCGTTGCACTGCTCCAGCCGTTTGCAATAAGTATTTCCGACAGACCTGACAGTGATGGAAGCTCTGTTAATACGCTGCCGGAATTGTAGATCATTACGGCGATCGGCAGAACGATCTCGTTTGCAGGAAATCCGAGCAGAAAAGCCGTAAGAACAGCGCCGTCCATGCCGAGAACAGACCCGACAGGCTCAAGCAGCGACGTAAGCCTTGCTATCAGCGGAACTCCGTCCACGCTGATGTTTGCAAGCAGCCATATCACCGCACCGGCAGGCGCGGCAACCGCGGCGGCGCGTGCAAGAACAAACAGCGTTCTGTCAAAAATCGACCGAACTATCACGCGGCAGATCTGCGGTCTTCTGTACGGCGGCAGCTCCAGCACAAAGGAAGACGGCTGACCCCGAAGCAGTGTTTTCGACAAAAGCTTTGAAGCTGCAAGCGAAGCGCCCACGCCTGCGACAACAAATCCCAGCAGTATCAGTGCTCTGAGAAGCGCAGCAGGCGCAGAGCTTCCGGAAGAGCAGAAAAATATTGCTATCAAAGAAATTATCATCGGAAAACGCCCGTTGCACGGTATCATACTGTTAGTAAGTATAGCGATCAGTCTTTCACGCGGAGAATCAATTATCCTGCACCCCGTCACGGCGCAGGCATTGCAGCCAAATCCCATTGCGGTCGTAAGAGCCTGTTTTCCGTGCGCGCCGGAGCACATGAAGCAGGTATCGAGATTAAACGCTATTCGCGGAAGAAATCCGGAATCCTCCAGCAGCGTAAACAGCGGAAAGAATATCGCCATAGGCGGCAGCATTACAGCAACTACCCATGTCAGCGACGTATACACGCCGTCTATCAGAAATGACGAAACTCCTTCGGGAAGACTGATCCACTTTGCCGCTGCCCACAGCCATTCCCCTATCTTCCCGAAAGCGCTGCTCAGAAGCTGAGAGGGAACATTTGCCCCTACGATAGTCAGCCAGAAAATACCAAGCAGCAGCAACAGCATTATCGGGAAGGCAAATTTCTTTGACAGAACGATGTTATCTATTATTCTGTCCGTCCTGTCGGAGAATTTACTTTTCTCATGAAAGCAGCTTTTACAAAGCTTTTTTGCAAGCGCGTCGGGATCATTTATTCCACGCGGCCTGCGAACGCCGTTCTGCGCAGCATTTTCTATCTCTTGTTTCAGCTCGGGAATTCCCGTTCCGCTGCGCGCAGCCGCCGCAACAACCGGGGTCGCTAATTCCCGTGAAAGCGTTTCGCAGTCAACAGAGATCCCTTTTTTTTCGGCTTCGTCAATAAGATTCATGCAAATGACAGCAGGCGCTTCCGTTTCGGACAAGACCCGGCAGACGAATCTCAAATTTCGCTCTGCGCACACGGCGTCCGCCACTATGACAAGCACATCGTAGTGGCGCGAAAGCAAAAAGCTGCACGCTGCCGTTTCCTCGGCGGAGGAAGGCGTTAAAGAATAAGTGCCGGGAAGATCGAGCATGATGTATTTGTTTTCATTATATATATACTCTCCCCGGGCGTTTTCGACGGTCTTTCCCGTCCAGTTTCCCGTATGCTGGTGCATTCCGGTGAAGCTGTTAAAAATAGTACTTTTTCCGACATTCGGATTTCCTGCAAGCGCGACAGTATACTCAGTAATAGAGATCACCGCCTTTTGCAGGGGCTTCACAGCCCAAGATTCCCTTTGCGTCGGACGAACGGACGGCGATAACCGCGCCGCTTACTCTGACGGCAACAGGATTCCCACCTGCGCCGGAACAAAGCTTATCTACGACCTCCCCGGCAGTAAAACCAAGCTCCTCAAGCCGCCGCTTTACGGGCAAGCTGATATTGACCTCGGAAATTCTGAGACTTTTTCCGTTGGGGATATCATGGAGAGAATATATATCTTGCGGCATAACAGACTACCTCACTTTACTGTGTCTTTATGCTGACAGTTTATGCAAAACATGACAAAATAGTTCCCAACCGAGCAAACGTATATTTTATTTGACAGCCTGCGGCGCCGGGTATGCACCCGGGGGCTGTTCCGATAAAGCTATATATAAACTAAAATTGGTCTCCGCATTTTTTCTTTAAAATTAAAACGCGGAGACTAACTAACCGTAACGGTAAAGTGAAATCGGAACTGTCAGCGGCACCGGGTATGCAAAGGTGCGGTGTTGACTTAAATCAAAACACTTTAGTTAACTACTGTTGTTGTATTTTGGTTGTCTCCTTCGATGAAAGCAATTATACAATAATCAAAATAATTTTTTACTTTTGCCCTCTGTCGCCGGGCAGGCGAGTGACTTTTGGTGCACCCCAAAAGTCACCAAAAACGTGCCCAAGGAGGGGCGTGCAAACA
>CACYDO010000068.1 GCA_902773165.1 uncultured Ruminococcus sp.
CAAAGGTTGACGGCATCGTTCGTTTTGAGCGTCTTGGTCGTGACCGCAAAAAGGTTTCGGTTTATCCGGAGCAGTAATTTCTTTTTGAAATTTATCAAAAACGGAGGGACGGTACAATCTATCGTCCCTCTTTTTGAGTTGATAACAAACATATCGGCTGTAAATAACAGAGGATAGCAATGATGGAATACGACTGTGGATTTACAAAGGAAGACAATTGGTTCAGATACAGGGCTGCTGCCATTATAATTGAGGACGGCTGCGTGCTGCTTGTCGGAAATGAGAAGGAAGATTATCTGTATTCCGTTGGCGGCGGCGTTCATATGAACGAAACGGCTGAGGATGCGGTTATCAGAGAGGTTTTTGAGGAAACAGGCGTTCATTATCAGATAGATAGATTGGCTGTTATTAACGAGAATTTCTGGAACGGCAACGGCGCATACGATAAAGGCTTGCACTGCCATGAAATATCATTGTATTTCCTTATGAAGCCGAGAGGTACCAAGGAACTTAACGACAGAAGCTATACTCGTTTCGGCGATAGAGAGATCATGCACTGGATACCTATTGACGAGCTTGATAAATATAAAGCGTTCCCTACGTTTTTGAAGGACTATCTGTTGTCCGAATCAAAAGACATTGGTGTAGCGCATATTGTAACACATGGGTGATTAATATAATGTCAAGGAGATAAAATAAATTATGCAGTGCCAGCTTTCCGAATCCTTAGTGAGAGAAATAGCAAATTTTGCGCGCAAGTACAATATTGAACGTATAGTATTATTTGGATCGAGAGCAAGAGGTACTAATTCTCCGAGATCGGATATAGACATTGCGGTTATCGGCGGTGATGTAGATCTGTTTTCTATTGATATTTCGGAAAATGCCGATACGCTGCTTATGTTCGATATTGTGCCGCTCGATAATGGAATAACCGATGAACTGCGAAACGAAATAGACCGGGACGGTGTGATAATATATGAAAAAAACGGATAATTTTTCAAACTGCCTGAAGGTACTCGAGGGCGCGGACTTTTCGCTCGCAGAGAAAGATGAGATATATAGAACGGGCGTTATCGGGCAATTCAATCTGACGTTTGAACTTGCATGGAAAGCGCTGCAGGCAGTTTTGCGTCTTCATGGCGTTCAGGCTGCCGATTCAGGCTCGCCGAGGGAAATATTGCAGCTTGGGTACAAATTCGGTTTTCTGAATAACCCCGATATTTGGCTGAAAATGCTGAGAAAACGAAATACGGCGGCACACATTTACAGCGAAAGTGACGCTGATGAATTATTACAGCTTATCCGCATCGAGTTTACGGCAGCATTTAAGAATCTGGAACAAACTCTGCGTGAAAAGGAATCGGAGATAATATAATGTTTGTGGATTATGCAAAAATAAAAATTAAAGCCGGTGACGGCGGCGATGGCGCTGTTGCGTTTCATCGCGAAAAATATGTTGCCTCCGGAGGTCCGGACGGCGGCGACGGCGGCAGAGGCGGAAATATCGTTTTTAAAGCAGACGATAATTTGTCTACGCTCGCCGATTTCAGATATAAAAGAAAATATGTCGCTCCGAAGGGTGAAAACGGCAGAGGAGGACGATGCAACGGAAAAAAAGCAGAGGATCTCGTGATTAGAGTTCCGCGCGGAACAGTAGTTAAGGAGATCGAAACGGGAAGACTTCTTGCAGACGTTTCTTCCGATGAGCCTGTTGTCGTTGCAAGAGGCGGTAAAGGCGGCTGGGGCAATACTCATTTCGCAACACCGACAAGACAAACTCCGCGTTTTGCAAAACCCGGTATGCCCGGAGAGGAGTATGAGGTTCAGCTTGAATTGAAGCTGCTTGCCGATGTCGGTCTGGTAGGTTTCCCCAATGTCGGTAAAAGTACGCTCGTTTCGGTTGTAAGCGAGGCGAAGCCGATCATTGCTAACTACCATTTTACGACTATTACCCCCGTTTTAGGAGTTGTGCGCTTCGGAGAGGGCGAATCCTGCGTAATGGCTGATATTCCCGGTCTTGTTGAAGGCGCGTGGGAAGGCGTGGGCCTTGGTCATCAGTTTTTGCGCCATGTGGAGCGCTGCCGTATGCTTGTCCATATCGTCGATATTGCAGGCAGCGAGGGCAGAGATCCTAAGGAGGATTTCCGTACTATCAACGAGGAACTGCGTAAATTTAATTCCGAGCTTGCAGATCGCCCGATGATCGTAGCTGGAAATAAGTGCGATCTTGCAACAGATGAGCAGATCGAGGATTTCCGTAAATTTATAGAGGATCAGGGATATAAATTTTTCCCGATCATGGCTGCAATCAGATATGAGGTCGATCCTCTTCTTGACTGCATTCGCGAGGAGCTTTCCAAGCTTCCCCCTGTGAAGCGGTTTGAACCAGATCCTGTGCCTGCTGTCGAAGTTGACCGCTCTAAGAAAAATGAGGTTAAAATAACAAATAACGACGGTGTGTTCTTCGTTGAGGGCGAGTGGCTCGTAAGAATTATGAATTCGGTCAATTTCGATGACTACGAATCTCTTCAATATTTCCAGCGCGTTCTTCTTAATGCAGGCGTTATCGACGCTCTTTATGACGCAGGCGTGCAGGAGGGCGATACGGTTTCGATCTACGACTTTGAATTTGAATTTGTAGATTGATCGAGGTGATTTCATGAGACTGCTTGATGAAAATGTTGATCTCAGAACGATCAGTCCGCTGACATTGGCTTTTGTCGGAGACGCTGTTTATGATCTTATCGTTCGGGAAATGCTCGTTTGCGAAGCTAATCGCCCGGTCGGGGCGCTGAATAACGAAAAAATACAGATCGTTCGCTGCGAAGCTCAGGCGAAAACTGCAAATCGGCTTCTTCCTATGCTGAATGATGAGGAGCTGTCGGCGTTCAAGCGCGGAAAAAATGCTCATGCACAGACTGTTCCCAAGCATGCCGATAAGGTGGATTACCACACGGCAACGGGGCTTGAAGCGCTTTTTGGCTATCTGTATCTGAAAGGCGAGATCGACAGAATACGGGAATTGTTTTCCGCAGG
>CACYDO010000069.1 GCA_902773165.1 uncultured Ruminococcus sp.
CAAGACAAGGAAGAGGGCGCAGTAATACTGACGTATTTCAAGCCCGATGACGCAGTATTGCGGAAATTAGACCGAAAAGACTTAAAGGTTTTAATTAGAGAGCAGTATTAGGAGATAGAGGAGAGCAATTTAGAGATATGAAGGCGAAGAAAGCAAATAAAAATCAAAGCTTTATTATGGGTGCAGCCATTCTTACACTCTGTCTGCTGATCGTTAAGGTGATCGGCATGCTTTACAAGGTCAGCCTGTCGCGCCTGTACGGTCCTGTCGGCGCGGCGCTTCTCAGCAACGCCTATGAGCTTTATATTCCGCTGTTTACACTTGCTACGGCAGGCTTCCCGATCGCCGTTTCGCGAATGGTTTCGGAGAGCATGTCGAAGGGACGTTACAAGGACGTTCGCCGTATTAAGGATGTTGCTATCCCGTTTTTTGTAACGGCAGGCGTTATCGCTTTTCTGCTGATGATACTGTTCAGCTTTTTCTATATTCGCATTATCAAATCTCCCGATTCGTTCATATCAATGCTTGTGCTTGCGCCTGCGATATTCTTCGGCTGCCTTGTTTCTGCGTACAGAGGTTATTACGAGGGCATGAGGAATATGGTTCCGACGTCTGTGTCGGAGGTCGTTGAGGCGTTTGTAAAGCTGCTTGTCGGCTATTCCTTTGCTTACGTGATGATGAATTACGGCGAAAAATGGTTTGGGTTGACAAATGAAAGAGATCTGCTTAAATATTCCGTTGCTGCAGCGATTTTCGGCATAACTCTCGGTTCATTTTGCAGCTTCCTGTACATCTATCTAAGGTACAGGATCGAGGGTGACGCAATTACACCCGAAATGTATGCAGCTGCGCCTAAGCCGCGCAAAAAGAACGAAACATTCAGGATACTTCTGAAAACAGCTATTCCTATCGGACTGGGCGCGCTGATAATGAGCGTTGCCGGTACGGTCGATTCAATGCTTATTCAGCGCAGGCTTATCTCGATGATGGAGCGTATTCCGCAGGAGCTTCTTTCGCAGTATCCCGGAATGATTCCTCCGGAAAAGGTAAATGAAGGCGTTGTTCACAGCTATCTTTGGGGCTGCTACAGCTATGCTCTGACGATCATGAACCTTGTCGTTACGGTAACTCAGGCATTCGGAACAACGGCTCTTCCAAACGTTACAGAGGCGTACACAAAAGGTAATAAGGATTATCTTAAACGCAGCATGGAAACGGTAATGCGCGTTACGTTTGTCTTTACAATTCCCGCTGGACTCGGACTTACTGCCCTTGCAGACCCGATCATGCATTTGGTTTATGGCTCCACCGACGGCGTAGATATCTCCGTAGAGGTGCTCAAGCTTATGGGAATTGCCGTTATCGTCTTTGCAGCTGCAACGCCTATGTGCAGTATGCTCCAGGCCGTTGGCAGAGTAGATATGCCTCTGAAGCTTTACGCCGTGGGTATGCTCATTAAAGTAGTTTCTAACTATATTTTCTGCGGTATCCCCGAAATCAACGTTCAGGGCGGATCTATCGGTACGCTTCTTTGCTATACTTTTGTTATTATTGTTTCAATATATGTGCTGATAAAAGAAACGGGAATTGTGCCGAATTTCCGCGTCTCTGTATTGAAGCCGCTCGCGGCGTCTGTTATATGCATAGCAGCCGCCTGGATTACGTATACTATGCTTGCAAAAATAGTTCCTCAGCGTACAACAGGTCTCCTTATCGCGACTACGGCAGCCGTTTTTGTCGCATGTGTTGTATATATGATATTCCTGCTTATACTTCGTGCTATAACGAAAGAGGATATCGTTATGCTGCCAAAGGGTGCTAAAATAGCAGGTATTCTTGAAAGATACCATCTCATAAAATAATTAGTATGATATTGTGTACAAAAAACATGACGGAATAATGATGTAGTATGTGAAATGACTGCTTTTTATGTGAAAAAAGAATAAAAATTGATAAATATTTCGATTCCACTTGAAAAAAACAAAAATTTGTTGTAAAATATTAGCAGTCACTGTGAATTCTGTTTTAATGAGAATTTTCGGCAGAATGAGGTATAAAATGGATTTTACGTTTAAAGATAAATATAACTTCGACGATCTTGTTGAGATCGTAAGATGTCTGCGTTTGCCAGACGGCTGTCCTTGGGATAAGGAGCAGACTCATAAATCTATACGCCAGGATTTTATTGAAGAAACGTATGAGGTCGTAGAAGCGATAGATAATGATGACCCGGAAGGTCTGCGCGAAGAGCTTGGCGACGTTCTTTTGCAGGTCGTGTTCCATAGTCAGATAGAACGTGAAAAGGGAGTTTTCGACATTGATGACGTTGCAGACGAGGTCTGCAAAAAGATGATCGTTCGTCACCCACACGTTTTCGGTGAGGTAAAAGCCGATACTACCGAAAAGGTTCTCGATAATTGGGATAAGATAAAAATGCAGACGAAGTCTCAGAATACTCAGTCGGAAGCGATGGAGAGTATTGCCCGTTCTCTTCCTGCTCTTATGAGAGCTCAGAAGATTCAGAAAAAGGCGGCTAAGGTCGGTTTCGATTTTCCGAATGTTTATGATGCTTCGCAGAAGGTAACAGAAGAGCTTTCCGAGTTTCTTGCAGCTGTTGATTCATCTGATGAAGCCGCTGTTGCTGAGGAAGCCGGGGATCTGCTTTTTGCAGCGGTAAATGCGGTGCGCCTATCAGGCGTAAACAGTGAAAAAGCGCTGTATGATGCTAATGATAAATTCCTTGCACGCTTTGCTCAGGTTGAAAAAATGTTGACTGAGCAGGGGAAAAAATGGGAAGAATGCAGCATATCAGAGCTTGATTCCTTATGGGAGCAGGCTAAAACGTCGCTGAGGTAGTCTCTTTAACATCAGTTCAGCGGCAGGATATATATAATTGTAGATTAAAGCTTATTAAGCAAAAAATGGAGGATGTTTTATGAACAAAACAGATTTGATCGCTAAGGTTGCAGATAAGAGCGACCTTACAAAGAAGGACGCTGAAAAGGCTGTAACAGCTGTAATCGACACGATCGTAGAAGCAGTAGCAGAGGGCGAGAAGGTACAGATCGTTGGCTTCGGCACTTTTGAGCAGAGAGAACGCAAGGAAAGAAGCGGCGTTGACCCGAGAACACATGAGAAGCTCATTATTCCGGCTTCTAAGGTTCCTGCATTCAAAGCAGGTAAGGGCTTTAAGGACGTAGTTGACAAAAAGTGATTCTTTTAGCGCAATAACGGTGCGGATATTTCTGCACCGTTTTGTGTTTTTTTACAGTCGAAAAATGGAGGAGTAATTCAATGAGATTGGATAAGTATCTTAAAATTTCGAGAATAATCAAACGCAGAACAGTAGCAAACGAAGCCTGCGACGCAGGACGTATTCTCGTAAATGGCAAGCCGGAGCGTGCATCATACGCCGTTAAAGTCGGCGACGTTATAGAGGTTCAGATAGGTGCAAATCCGCTGAAAGCTGAGGTCACAGCGATCAATGAGTACGCAAAAAAGGAAGAAGCGTCTTCTATGTATAAGGTGCTGTCTTAAAA
>CACYDO010000070.1 GCA_902773165.1 uncultured Ruminococcus sp.
AAAGCAGCTTTAGTATAACCGGGTCGGCAGTCGGCAGGCGCCGACAGGCAGTTCGGTCGGCAGGCGCCGACAGGCAGTTCCGGTCGGTAGGCGCCGACAGGCAGTTCCGGTCGGCAAGCGCCGACAGGCAGTTCCGGTCGGCAAGCGCCGACAGGCAGTTCCGTTTTTAGTTTATTGTAACGGAAAGTTTGCTGCCGCGCCGGAGGTTTATTGTATTGTTTTTTTTGCGAAGATGGGTGTATAAATAATCTCTGTGATATTATAATTTTGGTGAATTATGAAGAAGATTGCAAAGCCGATAATAGAAATATCTAATATTAATCATTCATCGAGGAAGGCTGAAATCGAAGGAATGAGCCTTTCTGTGCCCAGTGGGGACAGCTTTGCTGTTGTGTGCCGCAAGCCTGAGAGCATTGCTCTGATCCTCGAAATTATTGCCGGAAAGGTCACGCCGAAAAGCGGAAAGATCTTTTTTAAGGGCGATGATATCACCGGAGAGAAAAATCATTTCGGCGTTGTTTCAAGCAAAGCAAGACTGCCGCGGAAAACCGTTGCAGACCTTGCGGCTGCGCCTATCGTTAAACGCGGTCTTTCGCGCAGCCTGACCTCTGTGCTTGTCGAAAAGGAGCTGAAAAGCTTCGGTCTTTCCGACATCTCCGAACAGACAGTTTCAAAGCTGCCTGTAAGAACGGCTGCACAGGCGGTCTTATTCGCGGCATATATGTGTTCACACGAGCTGATGGTAATTGACGAGCCTTTTTCCGGGCTGGAGAAAAACGATCGGGAAGAGGAGATAAAGCGCCTTGCACAGCTGCGAAGGGAACATAAGATATCGCTGCTTGTGTTTACTGAAAGTGTAGAAACAGCGGCGGCGCTTGCGGACAGCGTTATGGTTGCTGATGATAATTTGCGATCACGTGGGATAATTGCAGTGGAGGAACGGGCGAGGGAGAAGTCAATTGACAGACTTAATGCTCTGCAAAGCTGACAGTGAGAGAGGCAGAGCCTTCGTACAGGTATCCGGAACGTTCCGATTGCAGTGTATGTTAGCTTAAAGCTGATATCCGCGCTAAAAGCAACATGATTTTTTGCAATATATAAAAGCGTGAGGAAAATCATAACGCGAAGCAAAAAAAACAAACTTCAATCTGCAATAAACAAGGCGCAAGGCGATGCCAATGCGCCGGACAGAGAAAACAAAAAACAAAACAAGCTCATAAAGCGGTGTAAACTGCCTTGTGAGCTTGTTTTTTTGGAGTTAAATAATCTCTACGCAGCTGCCTTTGCTGCCGTTCTTTTTAACGATGATCTGTTTGTCGATACTGTTTTTCAGCTCGTCCACATGAGAAATGATACCGATAAGCCGGTCGTCTGCGGTGGAAAGCTTGTCGAGTACCTCAAGCGCAAGGTTAAGTGAATCGCCGTCAAGAGAACCGAAGCCCTCGTCTACAAAAAGCGTATCAAACCTGATAGCACCTGCGCGGCGCATGATCTCATCGGAAAGTCCGAGTGCAAGAGCGAGAGCGACCTTGAATTTTTCGCCGCCCGAGATCGAAGAAACGGCGCGTGTGCGTGCTTCGGGATCAGCGCAGTAATAATCCTCTATATCCAGGTCAAGGCCAAAATTATGATTGGCTCTGCCGGGCGTTTTGCGGCGTTTCAGCTCGTATTGCCCCCTTGTCATAAAGCTAAGTCGTTCGTTTGCACGTTCTATCACGCAGTCGAAATAATGAAGCTGCACAAATGTTTCCAGACTCAGGCGCTCCTTGTTATTTACATTTCCGTTTATCGTTCTCGAAAGCGTTTCGATCATATCGGCATGCTTTTGATCCTTCTGTCGTTCCTCAAATGCCCGGCGCAATTTGCCGATGTGCTGTTTATTCGTGGTAAGCCGTGAGCCTGTCGCGATCATTTTGTCGGAAACAGCTTCGCTCTGCGCTTTCAGATCTTCAAGCCGCTTTTCTTCCTCGATCGGGTCGATGTTTGCGGCGGGAGAAGCCTTTATCTGCGCTTCAAGCTGCGCTGCCTGTCCGCTCAGTTCGCTCAGCTTTGTGTTTATGTCGCTGAGCTTTTCCTGCGCTGTATTTATCGCTGTTTGGAGCGTATCCGCACTCTTTCTCAGCTGCATGATATGTGCGCGCGCTTCTGCTTCATTTTTGTAGGGAAGTGTGCTTTCAAGCGCGGCGGCAGCGTTTTCGCTGTGCTCCTTTTCCGCCTGTAAACGCGATATTTTTGCCGCAAGATCTTTTAAATTGTCCTTCGTCAAATTCAAACGGCGTTCAAGCTCCGCTCGTTCGGCAATAAGCTTTTTGCGCTGTACTGCATTTCTTTGAGCTTTTATCAGGCTGTCTGCGGCGGCTGTGTTTTTCTCTTTTGCAATTCCTTTTTCTGCTTCTATCTCCGCGCACAGGTCTTTTGGCAGCCGTCCCGTAATTTCTTTGCCGAAATATTGTCTGTATTTTTCGGAGAAACGCGCTTTGAGTGCGGCGTAATCACCGAGAATATCCTCTGTATCGGAGAGACATTTGTCTGCATGTTGCGAGCTTTCTGTCGCATAAGAAGCTGCGCGGCGAATGTCGCTGTCGGAAACGACGTTTCCAGTATCTGCTATATCAATGGGAATATGCGTATCAAAGGAATGAGCGTCAATGCCTGCGCGTTTGCAGCGCATAGAAAGCTCCGCATACGTTTTTTCAAGCTCCTGCGAAAGAGTCTCGCTGAGAGCAGTTTTTTCTCCCAGCTGCTTTGAAAGCTCATTAACAGCAGCGGACATACGGCTCTCCTTTTCGCGGATACCGCGTAATATCTGCGTTATCTCACGGTTTCGTCGTGAAGCTTCATTGGCAGCGTTCAGCGCTTTTTCCGCCAGCGATTTTTCCTCAGCGGCAGCAGCTATGACTTTTTCGACTTCCGTTTCTGTTCCTTTTGAAATGCTTTCGCATACGCCGCCCGTGAGCATTTTAAGCTCTGCGTTCAGGACCTCGAGCTGTGCTTCGGCTTTCTTTTCTGTGGCAAGATATTGCTTTTCAAGCGCATTTGCATGCTCCTCAGCACTTCTTACTTCTGATTTTGCTGCTTCGATATCCTCCTTGGTCGGCGCTTGACTCGGCTGCGGAGCAATTTTTGGGTGATGTACAGAGCCGCATACGGGGCAGGGGCGGTTTTCCTCCAGCGTTGACGCTATTTGCCATACGGCGTTGAGATGATAAGCGTCGTTGAGTGCGTCACAGCGGTCGGAAACAATTTTTTTCCTATCTCGTGCGACTGCAAATTCTGTGTACTGTGAAGCAGCCAAAGACTGTAATTTTCTGTACACAGGCAGCTTTTTTTGTAAAAATATTTCAAGGTCGGTTTTGTGCTTGTTTATCTCATTGTACGCATTCTCGCAGGCAGCTTTTTCCTCATCGGCAGAGGAAAGCTTTTTTTGCTCTTCTTCAAGCTGAGCTGTCTGTAGTTCCGATTTTTTCTTATCTTCGGCAGCGTCGTCAAGCTTATCTCTGCATTGCCGCGCCGCAGTCTGCGCAAGCCGCATATATTCACGCTTTGATTCAAGCCTTTTGTTTTCGGCTGATATGTATATATCGCGCTTTTCACGGCAGCTTCTTCGAAGCAGCGTCAGGGAAGAGAGAGCTTTTCCGATATCCTCAATATACGCTAAGCGATTCCGCGCATTTTCAGCTTCATGCTCGGCTGATCTCAACTCGCCCTCCGCGTTTGCAAGCAGTTCTGAGGCGGCGGCGTTTTTCGTCATGTTTTCGCCGATCAAGGTTATCTCTTTTTCTGTATTATTATGAGAGATATTTGCTGCGCTCAGGTCTTCCGAGTTTTTTTTCGCCGCAGCGCGATGTCCTGCAAGCTCTGCGTATTTCTCAATAGAACGTTCCTCTACAGCAGCCTGCTCGCGGTATTCTGTTACTTCATGCTCACGCTTCTTTGCGGATTCATACTCGCTTTTTGCTGATATGCGTGCTTGTTTAAGCCTTTCGCGCTCCACGGTCAGTTTTTCAAGCTTTTTTGCAGCGTCATGTGCCTTCTG
>CACYDO010000071.1 GCA_902773165.1 uncultured Ruminococcus sp.
GTGTAATCATAACGCTCTGCGTGCAGCTGTACTACAAGAAAAAAATGTAACCGGGCGCCGGGCGGCGTGTCGCCGCTGACGGTTCCGTTTTTACTTTGAAGTGACGGCAGTTGGCCGCCGCGTTTTGTCATTTATGCAAATCATAAAACGCGCCGGGTCACCACCCACAGAACATTCGCGCAGCTACAAGTATCATGCGCGGCAATATGCTATAGCTATTTAATAGCTGTAGCGGAACTGCCTGCGGCCGCTTGGCCGCCGCGTTTTGTCATTTATGCAAATCATAAACCGTGGAGACCAAGTTTATTTTGCTATTACTATCCCGGAACTGCCTGCGACCGCTTGACCGCCTCATTTTGTAATTTATGCAGATCATAAAACTTTCGGCTGTGTTAAGTAGGGCTCTCAGAATCCGCCGTATTATCCTCATGAAAATATCTGTAAACCGCTTCGGCGGCATTTTTCGTCATAGTCGGGGCGTTTTCAAGCTCCTTTAATTCGGCTTCACGAATATTTTTGATCGAGCCGAAATGTTTAAGCAGATTTTTTGCACGCGTTTTGCCGATTCCTTCGATATCGGTCAGAGAGCTTTTAAACGCGCTGCTGCTTCTGCGCTGATGGTGATACCCGATAGCGAAACGGTGAACCTCGTCCTGTATTTCCGTAACGAATTTAAACGTACTGCGGATAGATTTAAGCTCTATCTCCCCTTCTCCGTCCGTAATAGCGCGTGTGCGGTGCTTGTCGTCCTTGACCATTCCGAAAAGCGGCACATCTATGTTGAGCTTTTTCAACACGGGGCGCACCGCAGAAATCTGACCCTTACCGCCGTCAAGAAGTATCAGGTCGGGCAGTCTGCCGAAGCCCTCGCCCTTATCCTTCAGCTTATAGTACTCCTCAAAACGTCTGGTCAGAACCTCGTTCATTGAAGCAAAATCGTCCTGCCCTTCAAACGACTTTATCTTGAATTTCCTGTATGCCGATTTCAGCGGTCTGCCGCCTTCAAAAACGACCATTCCGGCAACGTTTTCCGTTCCTGCCAGGTTTGAGATATCGTAGGATTCAATGTACATCGGCAGCTTTTCCAATCCAAGAAGCTCTCCAAGCTCTTTAAGCACGGCGTACTGTTTTCCCTGACTGTTTTTGCTCTGAGCCAACACCTCGGCTGCATTGCTGCGGCACATAGATACAAGCGCAAGCCGTTCTCCTCTCTGAGGAACAAACAGCTCTGTTTTCTTCCCTGCTTTTTCCGTCAGGAAAGCGTTTATTGCTTCTGCGTCTTCAAGCTCTCTGTCAACAGTGATACACGGCGGTATTTTTTCTCTTCCGGAATAATATTGTATCAAGAACTCCGAAAAAGCCGTGTTCTCCTCGCCGATATCCTTAATAAGAAACGTTTCGCGGTCGTAAAGCTTGCCTTCTGTAAAGCGGAACACCTGAAAACAGCCGTCTTTATCATCAGCAAAAAGCGCTATTACGTCCTGTTCCTTTACCTTTGCGGCAACGACCTTCTGTTTATCGCTCATTCGTTTAACGGCGATAATTCTGTCGCGTATCCTTGCGGCACGTTCAAATTCAAGATTCTCCGCTGCCTCGTTCATTTCACGCTCCAGGTCTTTTACGGAAAGCGATGTTCCGTTTTTTAGAAACGCAACTGCTTCACGTACCGTTTCGCCGTATTCTTCCGCAGAGATCTTACCGCGGCAAAGCCCGCAGCACTGTTTTATATGGTAATTAAGGCATGGTCTGCCCTTGCCGAAATCCTCTGGAAATTTCTTGCTGCACGTCGGCAGACGAAATATCTTTACAGCCTGATCGACAGCATTCTTGACGTAATACGAGCTTGTATACGGGCCTATAAACTCGCCTGTTTCATCGGGCTTTTTAGCCTCTGTGATGCGCGGATACTGCTCGTTTGATATCTTGATGTAGCTGTACCCCTTATCGTCCTTCAAAAGAATATTGTAATGTGGCTTATGCAGCTTAATAAGGCTCGCTTCGAGGACAAGAGCTTCAAACTCGCTGTCGGTGATAATGTATTCAAAATAATCAACGTGATCGACCATACGGCGAACCTTTTCGCTGTGATTATTCTGCGAGCCGAAATATTGGCTGACCCTGTTTTTCAGCGCCTTTGCTTTTCCTATATATATAATTTCTTTTTTGGCATTGTGCATGATGTAAACGCCCGGTTCGAGCGGAAGCTTCATAGCCTTTTGGCGAAGCTCTTTCATCTTAGGATTCATTTATATCACCGATTCGTAATATCTTTCATCTCCGATATCCGCGGAAACCTCTCCGCAGGTAGCGTCGGCAAGCTGCTTGTTAAAATCCGTCAGCTTCTGCGTTTCTATATGAAATGAAATATGCGCGTTATCGTCAAAAACCGTATCGTCGATCACGCCGCCGCACGCCGGAACAAGCGCGCTTATCTTTCCGTAACGGCTATAGCTGCATGAAACGCTGCAATCTGTACACGGAACCATTACTATCGGCTGTGCCGCTGCAAGCGCAAGGCTGGAACTATGAGAATACGCCCGGACAAGACCGCCCGTTCCCAATAATATTCCTCCGAAATAACGCGTAATTACAACAACGGCGTCAACTATGCCCGATTTTCTTATCGCGTCAAGAACCGGAACGCCTGCCGTTCCCTGCGGTTCGCCGTCGTCACTGCATCTCATGATATTATTCTCTGCAAGAACATACGCATAGACGTTATGCCGGGCGTCCCAATGCTTTGAGCGTATTTCCGCGACAAACGCGTCAGCTTCTTCCTGAGTCCTGACGGGCTTGCAATAGCAGATAAAGCGCGATTTCTTTTCTATATATTCGTCAACTCCGAATTCCTTGACAGTGGTATATGATTTCAAGATAAAGCTCCTTTCCGACATTTTCGCCAATATAACAAAACGCCCGTCAAAAGTCACACTCTTGACGGGTATCTTATCTGCATCATAAACAACAAGTCTGCAATATTACTTCTTATTAAGACCGTAACGCTTGTTAAACTTGTCAACACGACCGCCTGCATCTACAAGCTTCTGCTTACCTGTGAAAAACGGGTGGCACTTTGAGCAAATTTCGACGCGGATATTCTGCTTTGTCGAACCTGTCTCAATTACGTTGCCGCACACACAAGTAATTGTGGTCTGCTCGTACTTGGGATGTATATTCTGCTTCATTCTGACATTCACCTCTTTCAGCAATTCGGACTAACATTTGAATTATAACATCTTTTCTTTAAAAAATCAAGTCTTTTTTTAAGATTGTTATTAATTTTTCAATTCTGTACGCTTTTGGCAATAAGCAAATAATTATTGCGCATACGTGCGGCATTTATTCCCTTGCCCTGCAATACTCCGCATATTCTTCAAGGCACATGCCAAAGCTTCTCATTTTTTCTGCATTCTCCGCACCAACAAATCTGTACACCGTGAGATCTCCCGTAACCCCCGTAATACCTTCCTTATCTGTGGTATAACGGTTAATAAATCCGTATTTCACGCCGTTTTTATACAGCCATTTATACGCAGAGTCGGCTTCAAAGTCATCGCTGCTAAGCGTGCTTACCTTAATAAGCAGACCTGTGCGGTATTCGTTCTCGCGTGCAGGCGGAAACAGCGCAGCTGCACGATTTTCGGCTTCTGCCATTGTCGCGCCGCTGTCCTGCAGGCTCAGGCTGAGCGATTTAAACTCCATATCGCATTCCTGATAAGTCATATATCCGCGCACTATATCAAGACGTATCCCGTCATGCGCGGCGGCAGATATAAGCTTATCCAGACTTTCCTTCATAATGGAATTTACCCGTATGCTTTCGCTGAATCCGGCAAGCTCCGGCTCTTCGCTTTCAGCGATAGGATTATCTTTATTACAACACCGAAGCAGCTCATCACTGACGTCTGAGTCAAACGCCTGCAAAGTTGCTTCTTCGTCATTTGCGGCAGGATCGCTTCCCGGGAGAAGGTTTGCTGTTTCTTTACTAAGATTATAAGCAAACAAAGCTGCCGTACCCATAATAAAAGCAATTATAACGAAAATGACAAAAATCCTCATCGCCATAAGCCCGGCAGTACTCTCCTGCCGCATAATACCGTCATTGCTGCGGTTTACCTTTGTTCTCTTTACCTTCCTTGCCAATTCCTCTCCCCCTTCATTCTGTCTTATAATTCTTTATTACGATTTTCACTCAGTGTAAAGCTGATAAGAAGACTATTCGTATTAGTTCACAATAATTGTATCTCTTTTGTTACTTTTTTGCAACCCATTTTTCGAAAAATTAAAAGTTTTTTTGCGTACAGTTGCACACATTATCCGGAATTGTGCGGTAAAATTTATCCTTTTCGGAGTTTTGTTCCGCAGACCGCAAAAACCTTTGACTAACCATGTTGTTTATGGTATAATATCATGGAACAATGTAAAACTGAAAATAAGATGACTATCAACAAGGTGCAATCACATGGATATTTTTTCGATATTTACTTTGTGCGGAGGACTGGCGTTCTTCCTGTTCGGAATGAATCAGCTTTCAAGCGGACTTGAAAAAATGGCAGGCGGTAGGTTGGAGTCGCTGCTGAAAAAAGCGACCTCAAACTCCTTTCTCGGTATGCTTCTGGGTATGGCAATAACCGTTGCGATACAGTCTTCATCAGCCGTCACCGTTATGCTGGTGGGTCTGGTAAACTCCGGAATCATGGATCTCAGTCAGACAGTCGGAATAATCATGGGGTCAAACATAGGAAAGACCGTTATGGCGTGGATCCTCAGCCTTTCTGGAATTGAGAGCGATAACTTTTTCCTCATGCTTTGCAAGCCGGAGGCATTTTCCCCTTTGCTTGCGCTGATCGGTATTCTGCTTATCATGGCGGCAAAATCCGATAAAAAGAAAAGCGTCGGTACGGTTCTCATCGGTTTTTCTATTCTGATGTACGGAATGCAGCTCATGACCGATTCCGTTGCTCCCCTTGCTGACAATGATAAATTCAAGCATATTCTCACTATGTTCTCCAATCCGATATTGGGCGTAATAGTCGGCGCGATATTCACGGCGATCATTCAAAGCTCGGCGGCGTCTGTAGGTATTTTACAGGCTATCGCTTTGAGTGGTTCTGTTACGTACGCTATCGCTATCCCGATCATCATGGGTCAGAACATCGGTACGTGTATTACAGCCGTTATTTCAAGTATCGGCGTAAACAAAGACGCAAAGCGCGTTTCTGTAATCCATATTTCATTTAACCTCATAGGTACGCTGTTCTACCTTACTCTGTATTGTATTATAGACGGCATTTTCGGAATACCGTTCTCCAACGAGCCTATCGACGCGTTCGGTATCGCGGTAGTTCACAGTATTTTTAACATCGCGACTCTCCTGCTTCTCTTCCCCTTCGGAAAGCAGCTCGAAAAGCTCGCTTACGTTGTTATCAAAGACAACAAGGAAGGCAAAAAGGAAGACGAGGTTTACAGCTTTATTGACGTAAGACTTCTCTCCACACCTTCTGTTGCGATCAGAGAATGCAGCACCAAATGCAA
>CACYDO010000072.1 GCA_902773165.1 uncultured Ruminococcus sp.
GAAAACGGCGAGCTTAAGGAGTGCAGCGAGCGCACAGGTATCTGGGCGTGGAAACACCCCCACGAGGACGGCAGCGTGACTTATACAGAGCTGAAAGGCGACGTTCGCCTGAACGACGTAGATTTCGGCTATGTTCCAGAAAACATCGTACTTCACAACGTCAGCATATTTGCCGAACCCGGTCAGAAGGTCGCATTTGTCGGCGCAACAGGCGCGGGAAAAACGACGATCACGAATCTTATCAATCGCTTCTACGATATTGCCGACGGCAAAATTCGCTATGACGGTATTAATATCAACAAGATCAAAAAAGCCGATCTGCGGCGTTCTCTCGGTATCGTTTTGCAGGAAACAAACCTGTTTACCGGAACGATCATGGATAATATCCGATACGGCAGACTGGACGCGACAGACGAGGAATGTATCGCTGCCGCAAAGCTTGCAAACGCCCACAGCTTTATTTCTCGTTTGCCCGACGGCTATAACACAATGATAGACGGCACAGGCGGCAGTCTTTCCCAGGGTCAGAGGCAGCTTATTTCCATCGCGCGCGCAGCAGCGGCTGATCCGCCTGTTATGATACTCGATGAAGCAACGTCGTCTATTGATACAAGAACGGAAGCGCTCGTTTCTAAGGGCATGGATTCCCTGATGAACGGCAGAACTGTTTTCGTTATTGCACATCGTCTTTCAACCGTCCGCAATTCCGACGTAATAATGGTGCTGGAGCAGGGACATATTATAGAGAGAGGAAGCCACGACGAGCTTATTGCTAAAAAAGGTAAATATTACCAGCTTTACACAGGCGCTTTTGAGCTTGAGTAATATGCATATTGGTTAAGCAGCATTATTATTATATTTTAAACACATAAACGCAGCCCTTCCGGAAATAATAAGTTTACCGGGAGGGCTGTTATTTATGAAAAAATATGTAGCATTATTTCTTTTATCTGCTTCAATAATACTTATCGTGTTCGCCGTAGGATATACGCGTGTGGAAAATACAGAATTTGTCAAAGCCGTCAGGGTAGAGCGTGAAACTGCCGTTGAAAAGCTGAATTACAGCGGCACAATAGAGTATTCCGGCAGCAGTACGGTCAATGCCGATGGCAGCGGA
The DNA here is from genome assembly GCA_902773165.1 of uncultured Ruminococcus sp. Lineage (GTDB taxonomy): Bacteria > Bacillota > Clostridia > Oscillospirales > Acutalibacteraceae > RUG592. Next base: position 1,118 of record CACYDO010000072.1, read on the forward strand.
GTTGTACAGTCGGTATTTTTTAAAAACGGTGACCGCGTAGAGAAGGGCGAACCTATTCTTTCTGTCTGTGAAACGTATGCCGATCTTTCCGGAAATGATCTGCTTTCATCAGTATTGACGGGCAGCGAATCGCTTTCTGATCTTGTAGGCAGCGGAGGCGCTGTAAACGTGTATTCAGCCGAACGTTCGGGAAGGATAAGCGGACTTGATCTGGACAGCGGCGGTCTGTATATGAAGGGGCAGACGCTTTTTAAGATATCCGATGAAAGCTCCTTTCAGGTGCAGCTGAATATTCCAGAAAAGGATATCTCAAAAATAAAAAAGGGTCAGAAGGCTACGATAGATTGTAAAGCGGCTGCAAACGTGTTTCAAGGCGAAGTTGCTGAAATATCCGACAGCGCAAAACAAACAAGCACGCAGTCAGGCAAGCTCACTACCGTTCGCGTAATCGTAAAGCTGACGTCGGGTGCAGATTCTCTCAAACCCGGCTACACTGCGGACTGCACTATTATTACCGCGATGCGTGAAAACACGCTCCTTGCGCCGTATTCCTCGATTGCATACGATAGCGACGGCGGCGCTTACGTTTATATATCCGAGGGTCATTCCGTTGAGCGCAGAAGCGTTAAAACGGGTACGGAGTATTCCAACGGCATAGAGATAACCGAGGGGATTTCCGAAGGGGATATAATAGTTTACGACGCGGATAAGGTCGAAAACGAAAAACGGACGGTTGCGAGGTGAGCGAATGTACAGTAAGCTGAAATTTACTGCAAAATGCCTGATGGAAAACAGGCTGCGTTTTTTTCTTACCGTTCTGAGTATCACCGTTGCGGTTGCTTCTGTTCTTCTGATCGGTGCGGTAAGCCGCTTCGGAGTTTCCGCTGTCTGGGCTGAGCTTGACAGCCTGGGCATGAACGGATTGATCGTAACGTCGGAAAACGGCTCTTTAGGCAATAAAGAGGTGGATACTTTAGGTTCTATAAACGGCGTAGATAAAGCCGCGCCCGTAACTGTAGATGCGTCCAAGGTTTTTGTCGGTTCGGAGGAAACGAACGCAATGATCTGGGGTATCGACGAAAATGCCGAGGACGTGGTTTCGTTTGAACTTCTTTACGGCAGATTTATCGACAAGGGCGATATTGCTGCAAATAAAAAGGTTTGCATGGTAGATCAATCTCTTGCTGTGGAGCTTTACGGCCACGAAAACATTGTCGGAAGGTCGGTAGATCTGCTGTGTTCCGGTGCGATACAGAGCTTTTCGGTAGTAGGTGTTGTCAAAACGGGAAAGGGCATAATGCAGTCTTTGATGGGGAATTATTTTCCTGCATTTTTGTATGCGCCGTATACAGCTTTTCACACATCGCCAGATTATACTCAGGTATTTTTGAAAACGGACGGTAATGCCGATTCCGAAGCGATAGGCAGAAGCGTTAAGCAGAAGCTCGGCTCAGGAACGACAGTTGCCGATCTTGCCGGGCAGAAGGGTGCGCTTGAAAGCATGCTGGGCGTTGTGACGAATATTCTGACGGTAATAGGCGGTATATCTCTGCTTGTTTCGGGGATCAGCATAATGAATATAATGCTGATATCCGTGGGGGAGAGAACAAAGGAAATCGGGATAAAGCGGTCTATCGGCGCTGCCGGTTCGGATATTATGCTTGATTTTTTACTTGAAGCCGTCATAATAGCCTTAGCGGGAACAGCTATGGGAATAGCTATCGCCTCGGCAATAGCTATTGCTGCAAGTATAATCCTGCATGCGCATATTTCCGTAACGCTCTCTTCAATGGCGTTGGCAGTAGCTGCTGCGCTTGTACTTGGCATTATATTCGGAATTTTTCCGGCATATAAAGCTTCTCGCTTCAAGCCTGTTGACGCTCTGAGGAGATAGATCGTTTACCTTGAAAGAAAAAAGTGGCTGCCTTTTCCGGCAGCCACTGATTCTATCTGAACTTTTTAATTTTTGTAACTCCGCCTCTCGTATATACCCATCTTTCACCATTTACGCACTCGATAAAAACCTTAATGCCAAGAAAAATGCCGATAGTTGGCAGAATGGGAAATAACCACTCTATCAAAAGCGGATAGGGCGACGCGGCGAGGTAAGATTGTTCCGGGTCATTTGGGTCAAAATACACTGTTACTTTAGTTCCCTTGCTCTCCCGATCGAATGCACCGATATTATGTGCTGTTGAGGGAGGCAACTCTTGCAAACCCTCATATTTTTTGCCTTCGTAATAGAATTTATATATGATATCTACACGATCAGCTTTGAAGTCTGAATTGTCTTCGAATACATGCGTCATTACACCTTCCACCTGGTCGTATGTCTTGATCGTGTCTTCTTCAAACTTTGCCGTTTGATAATGGGTAACTGTGATAGCCAGTGAGTAAATTATCATTACAACACAAAGGAGGACAATTATAAGAAGATCCCTGATACCGTCCTTCCATGTTGACGGTCTTGCGTCGGGATATATTTTTTTTAAAAGCTCAGGGGAGCTGGCACCTCTGAACATAGGGTCGATGTATGAAGAACGGGAGCTGCTTGTCGGAGAATATGATGTATCCTCTGTAGGATCTGACGGCTCATCAAGATAGGAAAAATCTACAGAATGATCGTAAGATGTTCCATCTGATTTAATGTCTTTCATTTAGCGTAATTATCCTTTCTGTAAGATAATTCAAAAAACGTTGACCGAGCAGCTTTTTTTCGGGCTGCCCGGTCTTTTTTAGCGGGCATAGTGTGACAGCCCTTTTTTATCAATTAAGATCAATCGTCGTGTAACCTTCCTCTGCGTCCGTAACCAACTCTTCATAAACGAAAACAGCAAGATCCTTGCGTTCTGCGTTCCAGTCGATCACGTCCAGGGTAGACATTCCGTAATGCCAGCCGGCGTCATAGTTACCGTCCTCGGGAATACGGTGCTCTACCATATCGTAGGAAAGGTATGTAAGCGAGTTTGCAACAAGCGTTGTGATCTCGTTCTTTTTAAGATTTGTCGTGATAAGCGGTCCTATCTGATCTACTATACTGATGATATCTGTTATAGAAGCAGAACGCATATCATCTGTAAGCTTTTTGAGAAGCTTACGCTGTCTTTGTGTACGGTCAAAGTCGCTTCCCGAAAAGCCTTCATCGGCGTCGCCTCTGTCACGTGCATACCACAGAGCCTGTCTGCCGTTAAGATGTACTATTCCGGGATCGGCAACGATCTCGTGGCGCGTTTCAACCTGGTGATTTTTCCAGCACTGCCAGTTGATATAGTCGATCTCTTCTTCATTAAGCTCAATATCAATGCCGCCCAGTGTGTCGATGATAGAGCGGAAGCTTGCAAAATCTACGATCGCATAGCGGTCTATATTAACGCCGAAATTCTGCTCGATGGTTTCTATCGCAAGCTTCGGGCCGCCGTAGGCGTAGGAGTGGTTAAGCTTACTGTATCCATAATCGGGAATATAGACCCAAAGGTCACGCATGAAGGACGTAAGCTTCAGCTTTTTGTGTCGGTTGTCAACCGACAGCATTATCATCGTATCGCTTCGCTGACTTGTACCATCGTTTTTGTCTGCGCCGAACAGCATAACGTTGAGCACCATAGGGTCGTTAAGCAGCTGACCCTCTTCAAAGCTCATGTTAACGTATCCGCCGTTCAGGTCGATATCGTACTTTTTTGCGTCACGGCGCTGCTGTGCGTCAAAATCGCCGCTTTCGTCAAAATCGCCCGTATCGCTGTAATTAAGCGAATCGATCGTTTTGTAGTAATAAATGAAGCCCGAGCCTGTTATCATCAGAATAACAGCCAGTACGATCACAATAATATTGCGAATGAGCAGCTTTTTGCGCCTTTTTGCTTTTCTATTCGGTCTTGCCGCAGGCTTGGGCGCATCGTCATAGCTGCCGAGAATATCATAGCTCTCTTCTTTTTTATTATTATTTTTCTTTGCCATGGGCAATTTCCTTTCACATAGAAAATGACCGACAGAATATAGTCAGTCCGTTTCTATATTATAATCTCTTTTATAAATTTTATAATTACTTTATAGAATTATAATTTGTCGAATTATAACATTTTTTTATTTGCTAATTTGTGCATAAAATCCTATTAATATCTGAACAAGTTACCGATTGCATTTTTTACTGGCAGATCTCATATTTTTTCAATCACTTACTAGATAGACCGTTTTTTTATTATTAAAGAATAATTGTAAATATTGAACTAAATACAACGGTAATATTTGTATACAACGCTGTAAATTACAGCAATATAGAAGATATGCAAATGCTAAATTTAAGAATGATTACTATTGATTACTTCTGCTTTTTGTGATATAATAGAATTATCGGAAATGTTATATATAAGACAGATAAAGGAGGACACTGAAATGATTATCAATGTAAACGGCGGAACTATTTCGGAAGAAGAAAAGCAGGCATACGCAAAATACGTTATCGGAAAGCATTCCGATCAGAAGATCACTCAGCTTGATATTAACGTTGACGGCGATTATGTAGACCTGAAATACCACTTCGAGCCGAAGAATTTCGAGCGTATCAGAAGGATAACCGGCTATCTTGTAGGAACTCTTGATAATTGGAATAACGGAAAGAGAGCCGAAGAGCGTGACCGTGTAAAGCACGATACACACGAGGTTTCCGTAATGGAGCAGATCTGACTAAAGTTTTACAGATACTAACAGAATCTAACAGAATCCGCGCCTTACAGCTGACAGCCGTAGGACGCGGATCTTTTATAAAGGCAACACCGCACAAAGACCTCCTTACGGCTTTGTACCGAATCTGCTTGATCTTTTTCCGTCATAGTACACAAAGCAACCTTGAAATACGTCAGTATTCCTGCGGTTC
>CACYDO010000073.1 GCA_902773165.1 uncultured Ruminococcus sp.
ACGTTAATGTCGTTGACTATAATTTTGAGTATCTGCGCGGAGACCAATTAGCCGTCACTCTAAGTCGTCCGGAACTGCCCCCGGGTGTATACCCGGCGGCGCTGGGGATTATTTTACGCTGTAGAGCATCTGACCGTAGGAGGCGTATGGCCAGTAAGCTGCGTCCATGCTCATTTCCATCTCGTCGGCAGGGATACGCGCTTCCTGCATTGCAGGGAATACCTCGTCGGCGTAGAAGTTTGCAAGCTCCTGAATGCCGTGAATGTCGCCTGCCTTGATGAGCAGCGAATCAAGCTTGTCGATCCTCTTGGAGAAGCAGAGCTGGAGCTTCGAAAGCTTGATAGCCTGCTCGATTTCAAGCTCGGAGGTGATCTCCGCAGAAAGAGCCTTCTTCGCGCTTGCTGTCTCAACAAGCTGCTTTACGTACTTCGATACAGCAGGGATAATGTCCTTTCTTGCCATGTCGATCATGGTGAGAGCTTCAATGTTGATCGTCTTGCTGTAGTTCTCGAGGAGAATGTCGCAGCGCGCGCGAAGCTCATGCTCACTGTAAATTTTGTGCTTGCCGAACATTTCAAGATTCTTTTCATCGCAGTAGTGAGCAAGTGCGGCAGGCGTTGTGCGAAGATTGAGCAGACCGCGGCTTTCTGCCTCGTCGACCCACTCAGGCGCATAGTTGTTGCCGTTGAAGATGATCCTCTTGTGGTCGCGGTATGTCTGCTTAACGATATCAATAAGTGCTGCGTCCGGATCTTCTGCTTTTTCGAGAATATCGGCAAACTGAGAAAGTGCTTCCGCGATCATCGTGTTGATCATGATGTTCGGGCAGGCAATGTTGTCGTTTGAACCGAGCATACGGAACTCAAACTTGTTGCCCGTAAATGCAAACGGAGACGTTCTGTTTCTGTCGGAGGTATCCTTCTTGAAGTCCGGAAGAACGGTTACGCCCGTTTCAAGAAGCTCTCTGTGCTCGCCGTCGTAATCCTTGCCGTATGCAATGGATTCAAGGATCTCTTCGAGATCGGAGCCTATAAACATAGAAACGATCGCCGGAGGCGCTTCGTTTGCTCCGAGACGGTGGTCGTTGCCGGCGGAGGCTGCCGAAATTCTGAGAAGATCCTGGTGCTCGTCAACCGCCTTGATAACTGCCGAAAGGAAGATCAGGAAACGCTTGTTGTTGATCGGATCTTTGCCGGGGTTGAGGAAGTTTGCGCCGTCGCTTGAGCCGATAGACCAGTTGTTGTGCTTGCCGCTTCCGTTTACGCCTGCAAACGGCTTCTCGTGGAGAAGGCACTCCATGCCGTGGCGGTTTGCGATCCTCTTCATCATTTCCATTGTGAGCTGATTGTGATCGGTTGCAAGGTTAGATGTGGTGAAGATGGGCGCAAGCTCGTGCTGTGCAGGCGCAACCTCGTTGTGCTTCGTCTTTGCGTAAATGCCGAGCTTCCAGAGCTCTTCGTCAAGATCCTTCATGAAGGAGGATACCTTATCCTTGATCTTTCCGAAATAGTGGTCTTCAAGCTCCTGACCCTTCGGCGCTCTTGCTCCGTAGAGCGTTCTGCCTGTGTATGTGAGGTCTTTTCTGGAATCGAACATCGCCTTATCTATAAGGAAATACTCCTGCTCGGGGCCTACAGTCGTTGTGACCTTAGTTGTCGTCGTATCGCCCATTGCACGAAGAACTCTGAGAGCTTCGCGGCCTACTGCTTCCATTGAGCGCAGAAGCGGAGTCTTCTTGTCGAGTACGTCGCCTGTGTATGAGCAGAATGCCGTCGGGATACACAGCGAACCGTCCTTGATAAATGCGTAGGAAGTAGGATCCCATGTTGTGTAGCCGCGTGCTTCAAATGTTGCGCGGATACCGCCCGAGGGGAACGAGGACGCGTCAGGCTCGCCCTTGATAAGCTCCTTGCCGGAGAATTCCATGATAACAGAGCCGTCGTCGTTCGGGTTGATGAAGCTTTCGTGCTTCTCGGCAGTTACGCCCGTCATAGGCTGGAACCAGTGTGTGTAATGTGTGCAGCCGTGCTCAACTGCCCAGTCCTTCATTGCATTTGCAACTATATTAGCAACGTTGATGTCGAGGGGCTTATCTTCCTCGATCGTCTTTTTAAGAGCCTTGTAGGTCTGCTTCGGCAGCCTTTCCTTCATCGTCTTATCGTCGAATACAAGACTTCCGAATATCTGTGGAACATTTACCATAATAAACTACTCCTTTTCATATCGCAGGCGATCTGTCTGCGTAAAATAAAAAAAAGACGCTATGAATGCCTTAGCATTCACAGCGCCGTTGCTGTTGTTTACACGTTTATTATATTCCGATTTTTTCGTTTCGTCAATCGGGAATACCTAACAAAGAAATTTCCATATTTTTATACATTTCAGTCTAATATGCATATTTGCAAATGTGTATCCGAAAATTATTTGCCCGTAACAGCGAAAAGTGAATGAAAAAACTTGCAATTTCTTCATTCTTATAGTATAATCAATATGATGTTGTGCAATTGACGCCTGCGCTGAGTGCAGCGGGCGATCGGTTTTTTGATTCATACATACTTATACGCAGGAGGATCTTACTTATGATTACAGCAGGTGATTTCAGAAACGGCGTAACGTTTGAGATGGACGGTCAGGTCGTTTCAATTATCGAGTTTCAGCACGTTAAGCCGGGCAAGGGCGCAGCTTTCGTCCGCACAAAGATCAGAAACGTGATCACGGGCGCAGTTGTTGAGAAGACTTTCAACCCCAACGACAAGTACCCCACGGCTTACATTGAGAGAAAAGACATGGAGTACAGCTACGCCGACGGCGATCTCTATTACTTTATGGATACCGAAACATGGGAGCAGATCCCGATCGGTAAAGACAAGCTCGGCGACAGCTTCAAGTTCGTTAAGGAAAACATGGTCTGCAAGATCCTTTCTTACAAGGGCAATGTTTTCGGCGTAGAGCCGCCGAACTTCGTAGAGCTTGAGGTAATGGCAACAGAGCCGGGCGTTAAGGGCGATACTGCAACAAATACAACAAAGCCGGCAACTGTTGAAACAGGCGCAGAGGTCAGAGTTCCGCTCTTCATCAACGAAGGCGAGAAGATCCAGATCGACACAAGAACCGGCGAATACCTCGGCAGAGCCTGATCTTAAACAGATCTATTATTAACGGAAGGCGGTACCATACAGATGAATGCAGACATGACTTCAAGCGAGAAGGTAGCTTATCTCAGAGGGCTGATGGACGGTCTGAAGATGAATGAAGAGGACGATACGGCGAAGGTTCTCAGAGCGGTTATCGACGTTTTAGGCGATCTTGCGGAGGATATCGACGCAGTAGCCGAGTTCTGCGATGATCTTGCCGATCAGGTTGACGAGATCGATCAGGATCTTTCTATTGTGGAGGACGATCTCTACGATGAAGATGATGACGATTTCGAGGAATTTGATGAGGACGGCGAATACTACGAGGTAGTATGTCCCAAGTGCGGAGATGAGATCTGCGTATCGGAGGATATACTTATCGAAGGCGGTATTGAATGTCCGGAATGCGGCGAGAACCTGGAGTTTGATTTCTCTTCGCTTACCGCAGAAAATATTAATGGTGAAGATGAAGACGAGGATTGATCTCAGCTTCAATCAATATGCATTAATTTGCTCCCTGAGCAGGCAGCTGTCTGCTCAGGGAGCTTTTTGTTATATCGTTTTTGAATTTGTCAGCAATAACGCCAAACCCAACCTGCCTCACGGCATGCAAAGGTGCAGCAAAAGATAAACCAGTGGTGAATAAAAAATCTCAGAAATACTTATTCTGATATGAACATTAAGTGAAATTTTTGTAAATAATTCGTGAAGTATGCATATATGTATGCATAAAAACAGGCATTTCGGGGTATTAGTGAGAGGTTATTTTTCTCTCGTAATTTTTTAAAAAAAGGAGAACCGGAAATGACTGAGCTGAACGGATTTGTAATGCTTCACAGAAGTATAAGGGAATGGGAGTGGTACACCGACATGAACACAAAGGCAGTTTTTATAGAATTAATGCTCACAGCAAACTTCAAAGCGAAGCAATACCGCGGATATGATATCCCCCGGGGCGCTGTGGTGACGTCGGTTGCAAGTCTGGCAAATACACTCGGTCTTACTGCGAGAAATATCCGCACAGCTCTTGGTCATTTACAAACGACAGGCGAAGTGACGATCTCCGCGACGCCGAAATTCTCGATAATCAAGCTGAATAATTGGGATAAATATCAGTCGGGTGACAAACAAAACGACAGTCAGCCGACAAGCGACCGACAATTCGCCGGCAAGCCATCGGCGAACGACCGGCAAACAACCGTTAATCAGCCGACAAACGACCGACAACACCTTAATAATGATAATAAAGACAATAAAGAAAATAATGAGTATAATGATAATAAAGGGGGAGAAGCGGGAAGCGCCGCAGGTGCGCCCACGCCAATGCAAGTAAAAGAATACTTTTTGGAAATGCGGTATGAATCCGACCCGGAAATGTTTTATAACTACTATTCTGCAACGGGCTGGAAGCGCAAAGGAACGCCAATAACCGACTGGCGGTCTTTAGCCGATGTCTGGGAGAAGCGCGGCGACCGCACATCAGGGTACTATGACCGTCAGTCATACGACAGGAACACATATGACCGCCAAAGCGGTGAGCGGCAGCCTTACAGCGATTATTCCGGCAGTGCGCCGAAGTCATGGGATAACTTGCGGACGTCGATATTCGGCGATCTGTCGGAGCTGTCGATGTTCAACGACTAACCTACGGTCGGGAATGAGCCCCATACGAACTAAGTTAAGCTTGAAAACAGCATAATACCTATGTTATCAGGTTATTTTATTGCCTCCCCTGAAAGGTGAGGTGGCACGGCGTAAGCCGTGACGGAGGGGTTTTAAGGGCGTTCATTGAAAGCTTTAACCCCTCCGCCTCGCTTTGCTCGGCACCTCCCCTTTCAGGGGAGGCTTTAAAAAAGCGCATTGTTATCAGTTTTTTAGATGTGATATATTATGTTAGTGCGTATGAGTATGAGCCCTGATAACCTACACACTAATATAAGCTGCATGCGCGGCAATAAGTGTTGTCGATCAGTAAC
>CACYDO010000074.1 GCA_902773165.1 uncultured Ruminococcus sp.
AGTTTGGTATGGATATTACCATAGCCGAAACAAAAAATCCAAAGAAAAAGAAGAAAATACGACCGCTTTTCACAATATCGACAGGCTTTTTTATCAGCCTTATCATAGCGCTGATCGGAGGATACATAATATTCAGGAGCCTTGTTTACCTTAGAGAACGAGGAGAAACGCTGCCTTTCGTAACGATCCCGATACCGGAAGACAAAACCCTGATGATCGCGGTGGGGATCCTTGCGTTTTTTGGCTTTACAGGAATGAGGATCTCCCGTTTGCAAACCCCTGTGTTAAACGATTTTTTTGATTCCGACAGAAATCCGTTGTTAATATTGATAACATATTTATTTTTCATGGCAAATATGTTTTTGGTCATATTTCTTCCGCCGTATATTTACGCCTGCGCAGGCACATTTGAGTACAGATATACAGACGTTGACGGAATTGTTGCAAGCGTTGACGAACCGAAAACAATAGAAAGCATTCTCCCGTTTGAAGAGCCAAAGCAATTCAACTTTTATACGATTAATTACACGTACTACGGCAAAGAATACACCGTAAAAACCAGCTCGCTTAAGGAATTTGAAAAGGGCGATGAAGTCACGATGACGCTTTATCACTTCCGCCCCGAAAAATGCGCGATAAAAAACATTCCCAATTTGTACGGCGATGCTACGTTCGATCTGTCGATCACGGTTATTGTACTATTGGTACTTCCTACAGAGATATGGCGTTTCTACTTCTTGGGAAGCGCTACCGAGGGATTGGACAGACATCATTCCAGAATGGATCCCAGCGACGATGATTAACACGATCAAGCACAAATGTCTACTTATAAAAAAGCATATAAAAAGACCGAGGAGTTCAAAAAAGAGCTGCTCGGTCTTTTTTTCTTATTAAAATGCAATTCGCAAATAAATAAATCAAAAAATCAGAGATAGGCTGAGTAAATAAAAAGCTTTTTTTGTTTGCAGATAATCATATCAGCAAGCTATACTGGTTTCTGATTTAAAGATTTAAAGGGTTTAATTAGGAAACAGTATTAATCAAAAACCTTCGTTCCTCCAGCCTTATTAAACCATTCGTTGGCTTTCTGTTTTAATGCTCATTTCTCGTCTGCATCTTTCATAGAGCGTCTATCAATTTTATAACATTTCTGATTTCTAAAAACCCTCTCATCAAAATTATTAAAACAAAATAAAGCAAAGCAGGGAATGAGTTACCTCATTCCCTACCCTGCCGAAAATTGAATATAGGAGTTATAACACTATATACTATTTAAAGATTATTACTTTACTTCAACCTTGGAGCCAATGCTCTTATATGCAATACCGATATCATATCTCTGGATTGCGAGAGAATCAGCTGTGGAAATCTTGGAGTCGCCGTTAACGTCAGCTGCTGCTGTAGCCTTGCTGTCAAGAGTTGCCTTGCCAACTGTAGCCTTGAGTGTGAGGGAAGCATCTCTCAAAGATACCTTACCATCCTGGTTAGCGTCACCGGAAAGAACTGTTACCTTCTTGTTATCTGTATCGGAAGTCTTCTTGTCAGTATCCGTCTTCTTGTCAGTGTCGGTCTTCTTCTCGGTATCAGTTTCAACCTTCTTCTCTGTGTAGTCAACCCATGTGTTGCCAGCCTTGAAGAGCTTGGAAGAACCGCCGATCTTCATACCGGGCTGCTGATCTGCCGGATATCTCTTGCTTGCGTCGTTGTTGCCGTCGCTGAAGATAACCTGACCGTTCTTTGCATAATCGTCAACGTTGAGTACATAATAGCCCTCAGAGTTCTTCTGTGTGAGCTTAACGCCCGGCCATGCTGCCATAGACTTAGCTGTGCCTGAGCTCTCATCGTATACATATGCAAATACGTTGCTCCAGTTGTAGGAAGAGTTGTCGAAGTAAACGTTTACGCCTGTAACAGGTGTAGGCTTAACCTCTGTATCATCGGGAACATTTGTGTCAGTGTTATCGGGAGTCGGAACAAATCCGTCATAAATAACTGCGATACCGCTGTCACCGATTCTACCGGAGATTGTGGACTCTGTTACTGTAAATGTATTGCCGGAAATTTCGTCCTTGTATGTGCCGGGCTTAGCGTAGCCGCCGCCGTTCTTAACTGTAACGTCGCCTGTGCCGCTGCCCTTAACGATAACTGCACCGCCGTTCTGACGTGTGATTACTGCGCAGCCGTTGTCGCTGAGATAGTAATCCTTAGCAGAACCCATTGCATTACGGAAGTGGTTAACTGCTGCAACTTCCTTAGAGAATGCAGACTCTGTCTCACCCTTTGCGCAGTAGGAGCCGCTGTTGTGGCTTCTATCATAAGGACGAGAGAAGTACAGACCCTGGCTGCCGTATCTTGATGCTACAGCTGCATAAGTCTTGTTAATAACGTAATTGTTAGCTTCCTGAGACTCCTGACCATTATAGAATGTGTCATGGCTCTCTGCCCAGTAAACTACCTTAGTAGCGTCAACGCCCTGAGCTGTCCAGTTACCATAGCCGCCCATAGGCTGACCGCCCTGGAATGAATATCTTGTGTTGTTACCATACTGGTTGTCGGTAACGCTCATGTACTTTGTATACTCCTTCATAACAGCTGCGCCGTCACCGCCGGGGCTGTCGAGGATCTCACCGTAGTTGTAAAGACCTGCCTTTGTTACTGCCGGCCAGAACTGGCAATTATCCTCAGAAGGAAGACCGATGTGCTTAGCTGCGTCCCAACGGATACCGTCAACGCCCAAGTCCTTGAGCTGATCAACGTACTTAGCAACGTACTCCTGAACCTTGCTGTGCTCGGAGTTAAGGTCGGGCATACCGATATCGCAGTGTGTTACCTGCCAACGGTTGTTCCAATCTACGCCTTTCTGACCGGAGCTTGTGCCATAACCGGAGTTATGATAATACTCGCTGCCTTTAAGCTCATCGGGAATATTGGAGTGGTTGCCAGCAAAGTGGTTAGCAACTACGTCAACGATTACCTTAATGCCATACTTATCAGCCTCTGTGCAGAGCTGTCCAAGTTTATCTGCCGAACCGAGCTCATTTCCTGCCCAGAAGTTAGTCGGCTGATAGAGCCAATACCAATGGCCTGAACCGTCGTGAGCCTGCATCGGAGATGTCTGAACTGATGTATAACCTGCTGCTGCGATATTCGGGAGTTCTTCGATGATCTGGTCAATGCTCCAATCGAAGCAATGAAGGATATTACCGTCTGCAATATTGCTTGCAAGACCATAGCTTGCTGCGGATTCTTCTGTTGCTGTAGCTGCTGACTCGTTATCAACCTCTGCTGCGGAAGCCGATGACTGAGCTGCTACAACGCCTGTTGTTAACATTGATGCTGCAAGTAATGCACACATCGTTCTTTTTAAGGTCATTGTTAATTCCTCCTACTCA
>CACYDO010000075.1 GCA_902773165.1 uncultured Ruminococcus sp.
TATAACAAACTTGCAAAGATAATTAATGAGAAGAGTTTACGAGATGAATAACGGCAAAATCTGACAAATATGATAAGGCAGTAACAGACAATTTGGGATAGAAATACAATTTAAATCAAAAGGAGATTGTAAAGATGGAAGAAACAATGAAAAATTATGAGGAAATGTTGGAAGAATCCCATAGTTTAATGGGCGATGGCGTTCATGATACGGATGAGCTGTTAGCCTGGAGAAAAGCAGAAGATAAATGAAAAAAATAAGTGTATTTGGGTTTGTTTGGAGTATAATATTTATAAATCGATAATAAAGGAGTCGTTGCCTTATGGAAATCAAATCACTTTTGATCAAAGACACAACAAAAGAAGAACGTGAGAGGATCATCAAAGAATCCATGGATTGCGGAGGAGGCTGTGAGAACTGTTCATCCTGTTGGCTTGGTGGCGGTTCGCCTTGGGATATCTATCAGGACTATATCGATGGTAAGCGTGAAATAAAGGAAATTAATGCCGAGTATATGGACAAGTATCGTCAGGGAAGAAATATAATGTGAGTGTACGAAGCACCGTTGATTGAGATATCTTCAGAAGAGAAACGCAGAGCATTAGACCGTGCGGTGGAAAGGATAAACAAAGACATGAAGACTAAGCAAATGCGAGAAAATATTGTTTTGGCAGAGATTCTGAAAAACTGATTGGATCGAAGCATATAGATTAACATGTTTAGCGAACCGCTTACCTTGTATGAGGCAGGCGGTTTTTATTTTGCACGAGTAACGATGAAAATGAGATTAATGCATGTGGGTTCAAATCCCACCTTACTGTTCAAGGTATTGAGAAAGGAAAAGCAGGGGTCATGTACAATAAAGATTTTATGTAATTTTTTGTTGTACCTGACACTATATGCTTGATCAAAGAGTCAGTAACATTGAAGAGTTTTTTGATGTGATCGACTGGTAAAATGGAATAAAACGAAATAAAAATAAGATTTTTCTTGAAAAATATTTTTAAATCAACTAGACTTTTCTTAGAATATCCGAATCTTTCCTGAGAGGAGGCTTTTGACGGTGAATAAAGAACAACTACACAGATATATTTCTGAGAGTACCGGGAATGAGAGCAATATATGCCGGATCTATGCCATCAAAGACAATGAGGTGGTACGCTGACCCTCAGGGGACGGTTACGGTTACCGGCCATTGACGTTGTACGATAACTTTTGAATTTCAGATATTATTTCCTATTACAAAAACGCAAAAGTACTAAAATCAAAGAAAGCAGGACAATCACATGACCAACGAAGAATCGATATATGCAAAGAGGGAACAGGAACTGCTCGAAAAGTGCAAAATCAAAACTAAGGAGCAGTTTCTTGAAGAATGTAATAAAGCAGGCATAGACCCGGATTGGTACGCCTTCCGCTTTGACAGGTCGAAGCCCGTGTCAATCGACGAGGATACTGTCTATTACGGAAAGAGCGGCAAAACGATCGTGGCATATCCCTTTCACAGGTGGGATATCGCCTTTCGCGAACTGCTCATCTACAAAGAGGAATATGAGTGGGAGGCAACCGGCGCACCGTACAGGATCACATCGGTTCGATGGGAATCGGATGCCAATATTTCTGCCACCTTCGGTAATACAATGACGATCCGGGAGTATCGTTTATCCGAACAGGTGGAACAGGAAATGCTCGATGACGGCTGGATCTTCGACCAGTATGACCGCTATATGGGCTACTGCGTTTATCATAAAAGAGTCTCGATCAGCAGCATTATGAGGAAGGCTTTTATTGTATTTAAGTTCACGAAACGGACTGACAAACGGGATGCGGAAACATTTCATTTTGTGGAAGGCAGCTATCTGATCGGATCCTATCGTTATCCCGTGCCGCAGGATCTGCGGGCCAGGATAAAGTCCGAGAGGGATTTTCCGGTCAGAATCTCCAAAGAATTAAGTAAGGAGCTGACAGAAAGGCTCGCAAAGAATCTGATCGAGGATGAGTTCAACGATCTGCGTGCTCTTCAGGAAGCCAAAAGGAACGCACTGGCTGCTGCGTTTGATGCAAAACTGTCGGCCAGTGATCAAAAGACTGCTTTCGCACACGCAAGCAACAGCGCAGAAATTGGCAACCCTGCGGCTGAAAATTGCCAGTACAGTCGCTGCTATATCGTTTCACACAATATGCTTCACCAGGCATATGACCGGGCAGGGCTTGAATGGTAAAGATTTTTTTGATACTTGATGTTAAAACCGCCAAATAGCGGGAGAACCTGATAAACAAAGAATGCATTGCCATTCCCGGCTTCTGGATAAGCAGTTGAGGAAAAAGTATATTCTTTCGGGCGGCGTGATCAGAAATGTATATGGAAAACTGAAAGGGTAGAAGTACCGTTTTTAAAGGTTGTAAAAATGTAAAAAAAATTTTGACATTGTTATTGATAATCTCCTCTCTTTCGCATATAATAACATTGAATAATAGA
>CACYDO010000076.1 GCA_902773165.1 uncultured Ruminococcus sp.
ATATATATCTTACGTCCTTTTTTCTCGATATACAAAATACTGTCTACATCAATTATCCGGTAGCCGCCTTCAATATTTATCCCGATCTTCTTACTTTTCGGCTCGGCTTTTTTATCATTCACAAGATCCATTACGTTGTTGCGAAGCTTACGCTGAGCACGCTCTATCGCGCGCTTTATACGCGCCTCGTTGATGGGCTTCGTTACGAAATCGACAGGCTCAAAGTCGTAGCAATCGGCAGCGAAATAAGCGTGACCTGTGCAGAATATTATCTCTATTTTAGGATATTTTTTCTTAACAATAGAAGCTACGTTCATTCCGTTATTGTACGGCATTTCTATATCGAGCACTAAAAGCTCGACGTTCATCTCCGGAAGCTTAGACATCAGCTCCGGGCTGTTGTCGATATATTCCGTTACTTCTACGGCAGGAAATTTTTTCAATATTGCGACTGTTGCCGCGCCTGAATTGTGGTCATCATCTACAACGACAGTTCTGATAGGTTCAATAGCCATGCTTTCACCTCCGTGTGCCATCAGTGATTCCTTGTTTTTCACCGATGCATATATCCTCATTGTAATGATATCACAAAACGGCTGAATTTTAATTCCGGATCAGAAATTATCAACTATTCCCATATATGGTAACTAGGACATAATCCATAACAGCAGCCGGATATAGATCAATTACCGGTCATAGCTCTATGCTCCTCGCAAAGCTCCTCGAAAAGCCGTTTTCCGCTCCACTGCGCATTTGTCGGCGTGATGACCGCCTTGATCGGAACAGGGCCTACTCCTGCTTGTTTCAGCGCACCTAACACGATATCTATCCCGTCGCCGGAAAACCCACACATTACAAGCATTTCGCCGTCGAAATCATCTGCGCGCGAGCCTGCATTTTTTACGCGGGTATATCCGGGCAAGCCTGCCAAAGCGCCGACAGGCTGCGAAAAATCCTTTTTACTCACAGAAACAGTCATACAGCCAAGCGGAGATGCTGCGCGGCGAACAAGCTTAACGCGGTCTGCGGTAAAATTATAAAGCAGTATTATTTTTTTCACTGTTTTTCTCCTCTCCTTTGTAATTCACAGTAAAAATACCCAATGCGGTAAATATGCCTGCAAGTATGTATTGAACGCGAAACGGCTCTTTAAGAATTATACACGAAAACGTAACGCCCAATATCGGTATCAGCGAATTAAAGATAGCTATTTCTCCGACAGAATTGCAGCTTATCAGCTTATTATATACAGAAAAGCCGTAAACCGATATTCCTGTAAGACAAAGAAGGATAAATATCCCGAACGGCGTAGGCGCATTAAGTCTGCCGCCCATTGCAATACCTCCCACCATAAGCAGAAGACCGCCGAATCCCAGGCTTATTCCAGTTGCTATGACCGAATTGTTTTTCACAGTTACGACGCGCGTCAGCAATCCTCCCAACGCCGAAAAAACAGCGCTGAGAACGAGCATTCCGTCGCCCATAAGCGTGAATTTTGCGGAAAGATCTCCTCCTGCGTTCACAAGCAATATTCCTCCGAAGCCTAGCGCACAGCCTATGATCTTGCGCATGGTAAGATGTTCCTCGGCAAACACAGCGCACGCCGCCAATATGAGTATAAAGCTGCTTGCCGAATCTATTATCGCCGAACGTGAGCCGCTCTGATTTGACAATCCGATGTAATAAAAGAAATAATGCAGCGACGTATTTACAAGACCCAACAGCAGGATAAGCGCAAATCCATTTTTGCCGTTTATAAGAATTTCCCGATCTGAAGCTGCTTGCGCCGAGCCGCTTTTCTTTGCACTAAAAAGCTTTGATCTGCCAAAAATACTGATTATCAGGACAATAATTCCTGCTAAGAAAAATCTCACTCCGGCAAAAAGAGTTTTTGCACCCGTATCCTCACCCGAGATAGAAAACTCATTTATACCTAATTTTATCAGCGGAAACGCAAACGCCCACACCACAGCCGTAGAAGCCGCCAGAATCATAGCGCTGCTTTTTCTCTCAAAAAGACTTTTTCGGTCGTTCAAACTCTCTTCCCCCTGTACGTGCCCACTAAATGTACGCACATCTGCCAGTGTGTATTGACACACCCTGAATTATTCCCCACAATTTTCGCCCGGCGCATAACACTTATTGTAGTGTATACGTTACCGAGCGGTGCCCATTAAAGTTTCATACTGGTTTATTTTCCCGTCATTTTAGAAAATAAATTCGGACTTGCCACAGCCTGTCCGATATTATTTAATCATATGAAATAAATATTAACGAGCTATGAACGTAAGATTAATATTTCAAGGTACGACGTATCAAGGGACTATCTATGCACGAAAATAAGGTTATTTTGCAGCTTGCGCTTCATTTTATATCATAAATCTTTATATCATAAATCAATAAAAATATTCATATAAAGAAATTTATTATGTGTCTTCTGCGAAAACTTGAATTTTTTTGAAAAAATGCTTGCATTTTCCAAAAATTCATGCTATAATAATCAAGCAGTCGAGAGAAACGACAGCAACAACAGAAAAAAAGTTGGTACTAATGGCATCGAGGGTACACCTGTTCCCATTCCGAACACAGAAGTTAAGCTCGATCACGCCGAAGATACTTGGGCGGC
>CACYDO010000077.1 GCA_902773165.1 uncultured Ruminococcus sp.
ATCAAGCTGACTGTTCGTATGGCTTACGGCTTTAGAAACATAGATAACCTTATTTCACTTGTGCTGTTGCGCTGCGGCGGGCTTGATATCAGGCTTCCGGGCAGGTAACCGGAACTTTTTACCCACGGCTAAGGGTGATGCCTCATTTTTTTCATAAGCCAATTTTGCCTCCTCAACTGTTTTTATATGCCTTTACACATTCGTCATAGTTGTACAGCGCTTTGATGGCAGCCTCGAGCTTGTCGTCGCCGGAGTTTACCTCCCAGCTTGCATAATTTCCTATGCAGACATTGAAATCACTGCCGTTCTCAAAATGCACGCTTCTGAGTTCAAACGCCTTACCTGCGGCAAAACCTGTGATCTCGTAGTAGTACTCGCTTCCACTTTTCTCGGCTTCGTATGTTTTTCCGTTTCCGTCAATAAGCTTGGGCAACTCGGTATTGCTCGTTGTGAAATAAAGCCTGAGCGCCGTTTCGTTTTTGAGTATCAGCGACATCTTTGAAAGTGTCATATCCTGTGTCTTTGCTGCCGATCTAATCGCTGACAAATCGCATTTTGTAAAGCTGTCGGGCGCTGTATATGAGTATCCAACCAAATCCTTGTTGGCAAGGTTGTCTGTGTTGCGGTTAAAGAGAAGCTGCGTTTTTGCGCCGTATGTGAGCATTGCTTTCACGAGCGGCGCTGCGGCTGCGTATTCTTCGACATCGGTATGCGTCAGAATATAATCTGCATAATCCTTAACGGTGTATTCATACTCCTTTCCCTTGGTGGCGCCGTCGATTATCTGCGCTTTGATCGTCGAGGTCATTTCCTTTGCGGCGACATCGCATTTGAATACATAATGATTGCCGACACGCTTGGCGTCTTTAACATATACCTGCTGAATATCCGTTTCATTTCCGGAGGGAACGGTGAACTGCATATACGCCGTTTCGCTGCCTTTGATATCGTCGCTGAGGAGCATATAGAAATTAACGCCGATGTTGCCGTCAACGCTTAGTGAATAGCCATCTATCCTTGCGCCAATATCGTCGTCCTGCTTTACAAACTGTGCGGAAACCGTAACATTTGCTGCGGGCATCGTAAACTTGCTGTCGGTCGCAGCAATCTTCTCACCGTTTGAATCTGTTACCACAAACTGCCTGAAAAGATAATTCGACTCAGGAGCTGCGGTCAGTGTTACCGTTTCGCCGGGAGCAGCGTATGTCTTGTTGGATGTGAATGTTCCGTTCTCCGCAGAAGTGAGGTCTATCTTGTAGGTCGTCTTTTGGTTGGTATAGGACACGCCGTCCATTTCAGCGGTGGCTGTGTAAATTATTTCGCCGGAGCTCTGCACCTTGTTTGTTATAGAAGCATTGACGGTTCTAAAAAGATCGCCCTTATCGCACGTAAACCTCGCCTTAGCCGATTCCGTACCGTTCCAAGTCCATTGAACTTGGTAGCTGTGACCTGTTGCGGGTAGGACAGTCTCCTCAGCTGTGATCTCTGTATAAGTATTATTATTACGCATGTAGTACGAACCAGTATGGTCTATGTAATACTCAATGTTGCCGTCTTCTGTGCAGGTCGGTTCTTTACGCTCCGCTGCCTTCTCAACAAGGTCGCCGACATAAGTAGCATTAACTTTGCTTAATTTTGACTTATAATCCGAAAGATATTTTGGCGCAACATGGAGTTTGGTTCCTTTTTCGGGATAACTGATGAAATCCACAACAGTTGAGCTTAATTCTATTCCCCAGCTTAGCTTTTGAGGATCTGCATAGCAATACACATCGGTTATATGAATGCATTTATAAAAAGCACTTTTGCCGACCGATGTAACGCTTTCAGGAATAGTAAAAACTGTCAGCCCGTAGCAATACGCAAAAGCGCCCAGTTCAATGCTTGTAACATTGTTTGAAACACTGACATATGTCATATTTTCGCAGCCGCTGAAAGCATTTTTACCAATGCTTGTAATTCCGTTCTCGATGACTACCGATTTAATTTTGTCCCAATAGCTATTGTTTGCATTAAAGGCACTCTCCGGTATTTCACCGCTGCCGCCGACTGTAAGCGCACCCGTAGCTTCGTCAAATATATAATAAACAGTCTCATTCAGGAAGCTAAAGTCTCCTTTAAAGGTTACATTGATCTTGCTGCCGAATTTAGAGTTAAACTCATCAAGTTTTTCCGAGCGAACATGGCACACGGTGGTTTTTGAAGGGGACTGAATGAAATCATCAGGATTACTATCTTCAGTCCATGTAAGATTACTCGGATCGGCAAGGCAATACACATTCATCGTCACTTCTTTTCTATAATTCATTTTGATCTCTCTCCTTTCCGCATAGCTCATTATTTATGCTGATAAGCCTTCATATTCATCAGCTTCTCACTCTTTGCAACACAGGTCGTAATGACCGTATTATCGGCGGTGAATTTTTGTTCCATAAAGACCTCAGCAATAAAAAATTATCAGGTTTTAATCATCCCAAATGTCGTTTCCGGGAGATGTGCCGGGAGTACCGCCTGCGTCATCGTCCCAAATGTCGCCGGAATGGGGCGTGCCGGGAGCGGAGCCTGAGTCATCGTCCCATATACCGCCCGAATAGGGCGTGTCAGGCGCGGTGCCCGAATCATCGTCCCATATACCGCCCGAATGGGGCGTGTCAGGCGCGGTGCCTGAGTCATCGTCCCAGATACCGCCCGAATGGGGCGTGTCAGGCGCGGTGCCCGAGTAGTCGTCCCAAACGTCGTGGAAATACTTCGTCTCGGGAGAGCCTGTCCGGATATCGTCCCAGATATCGTTGGAGCGGTAATTTGTCTCGGGGAAGCTCGTAACGATAACATCATCGCAGTCGAAGAGGAAAAGCTCCGAGCACGGCGTTATGTATTTTTTTCGCATTGCCTTCACCCCTATCAATATGACTGGAAGTATGCCTCGTCTACCGCCGCCGCGTAGAGATAGAGCGCGCGGGCAAGGTCTTTTGTTGCTGCGTTCTGAGTACCCGTAACAAGCTCGTTCAGATAAGCGGCAGGCGAATAAACGACCTTGCCGGCATAATTGTCCGAGTCTACATAATTGATCGTGAACTCATGCAGAACAGCAAAGGCAGGAATACCGACTATATCGACATAATAATCATCTCCGCTTTGGCTCTGTCTGATCGCATATTTCTTTCCGAGGTAATCGTATGAGCTGTCGGTAAGGATAGGCTGTCCGCCCGTAAATACAAGACGGAGAGTAACAGCGTTTCCGAGAATAAGCTGCGAGCCTTCGTATGTGATCGACTTCGCGTCTGTTTTGCTTCCCTTATATTTCGCCGCAGCCGCGGCAATAGCGGTGTCACAGTTGAGAGTGGGCAGTCCGCTTGTGCCGTTTACATACTGCTGTGCGTAGGTGCTGTACTGCTTCATATTATTGACTATTGCCTTCATAGAAGCTTCGTAATCTCCGGAATCTACGCTGTTTACATATTTGTTTATGTTGAGCGTTCTCGACTGACCAAATGTTCCTACATTGTCCGTAAAGCCCTGAGCCGTGATCTTTCCGCCTGCGAATTTGTCTATCGTCACGGGGCATACGACCTTGATGTACTGAGCTCCCTCGATCGTCTCGATGTTGTTTCTGTCAACAGTGACCGTCTTTACGGAGTCTCCGACAGTGCTTTTTTGGATAGTGAATCTGATCTTCGTGATCTCTTCGCTCAGCGTATTTGCCGAATAATAGAAATTCGCTCCGATCAAGCCGTCGAGCGTGAAGTTTACATAATCGGGAAGAGAATTAAGATTCGTGTCCTGCGTCAGCGGAGTGAAGTAGCCCTGCACGCCGTTTATCACGCCGACGTGAGCGGCGGAAGCGTTTGTGCGGTTCCCGTCATACACGTTCTCCTCGCTTACCGCTCCGTCTTTAACGCCCTTTAATGAACTACAGCCACTAAACATAGAGTCGCTATTGCTGTTCGTGCTCAGATTCCAGTTGACGGAAGCGTCACTGACATAAGTGCGCTCAAGCGAAGAGCAGGACTCGAACATACGACCCGAGTCAGTAACCTTTGACATGTCGAAACTGCTTAGGTCAAGCGAGGTTAGAGTTCTGCAACCGTTGAACATAAGCCACATAGATTTAACGCTTGATGTATCAAATCCTCTGTGACTGCTAGAAGATGAACAATGTAGTAGCTCTTTATATCATCGAGATTCTGAGCCATGTAAACAGCGTTTATGCCTGCAAGCTTCGTTATATCCACTTGAAATCTCTCGTAGCTTACTCCCCTGCTTTTCAGAATATCGATAC
>CACYDO010000078.1 GCA_902773165.1 uncultured Ruminococcus sp.
ATTTATATAACTAACGACCAAACGGAGGTGCTGTATGGATAATAACAACCTGTATAATGAGGAAAAAAATGATGATATAGGTGAAAACAAAAAGCCGGGTTTTGGCAGCAAACCAGGGATTATAGCGATCGTTTTCCCGGCAGCTGCCGCTATTTGCTACATTAATTTAATTAAAAAGTGGAATGATGTTTTTCTGATGATAGTAACGATCATACTGTCATTGATCGGAATAGTTCTCTGTTTTTTGTTTGTAAAGAAAAAACTTATAAACGAAAAAGTGGGTCTAGCAGGAATAATTATATCTGCCGGAGTGCTTTTTCATATGATTATTTATATCGGTCCTGCTGTTGCTCTTGTCTATTTGCTGGCCTATTTGCTGGAGTTCTTTTTCGCAGGGTGGTAAGGGCATAACAAACAAAGAAAAACACGGTGATTTGACAGAAGGTGTTATTGGCATAAATGAAAATGTGAGCCGATTTACAAATTAACGTGATATATCCGTGCAGCTATGGTTTTTGTCCTGCGAAATCAATAAACCTTAGCTATCTTATCGGTAATATTATATTTCTCCCGGAAAAGCTGAATATCTCTGTCCGAGCGGATAAGCATGACTTCTCTGATCTGCCCGGTATTTTTATCCTTGAATCCTGCGACCTTTTCGCCTGTGCAGATACTTACCCTGATGACCGGAGTGTAATTCTCGGGGTCAAATTCCTGTTTTTTAGTATGCTGCGGAAAAAGCTTCATGCTGTCTCAGCCTTCTTTCAAAGAAAATTATGTCGCTATCCGCCGGGAAAGCCCCCGGCGGGCGATTTCGATTTTACCTTTTATATAATACATAATCTTTAAAACGCGGAGACTAGCTGCCTGCCACAACAAAGTCCGCCGGAACTGCCCCCGGGTGCCTACCCGGCGGAAAATAGTTCCGGGTGCATTCTGCTGTAATGGAAAATATATTGCTGCGCGATGCCGCCGTATTCGCCGAATTCCGACGGCGTAAGCTCGGGGAACAGCACCGCCATTGCACGCTTCATCCAGACGTCGAGCGGAAAGCAGTCCAGCCTGTGAAGTCCGTAAAGCAGCGTGCAGTCTGCGACCTTTACGCCGACTCCCGTTATTTTCATAAGCTCGGCGCGCGCTTCTTCGATTGGAGCGGTGCGCAAAGCTTCAAGCTCGACCTCGCCCGACGCTACCTTTTGCGCCGCGTCGATTATGTAGCGGTTCCGGAAGCCTGCCTTGATCGGCGCAAGATCGTCAGGAGAAAGCTGCGCTATTGATTCAGCGGACGGAAACGTGTACCACTGCCCTTCGATCTGATCTCCGAAGCTTTCGCACAGGCGCGAAATAATCAGCTTTATCCGCGGAATATTGTTGTTCTGCGAAATGACGAAGGAGCATAGCGCCTCCCACGGGTCTTGATTCAGAATGCGTATTCCCGGCGCAAACTGCGCGGCTTCTGCCATTATCGGGTGGATACCGGAAAGCGCGCTGCGTATCGCCCCATAGTCGCGCGACAGATCGAAGTAATTCTCCCAGATATCGCGGTATTCCTCTTCTGTTGCGCCGCTTATCTCCAGCTCGCCTTCACACAGGCGCAGCGTAAGCAGCCTGCCGTGTGCCGCGCCGGTAAAGCTGCCGTCTTCGTTTTCCTTCCAACGGAACGCCTGACCGCAGTCGAGAGTTTGTGCAAGATCAAGATCGGTAATATTTTTGATTATCATTTTTCGTCCTTTTCGTTATCGGTGACAACAGGGTCTGATGTCAGAAATTCTATGCTGCGTTCGATAGCGTCCTTTGAATTGCCCCACGACTGCCCCTTGCTCCGGTAGTCGAACATTGAGCAGAAATGCGTGATATCGCCTTTGAGCGTTTCGAGATATCCTCCGCACAGCTTTGAAGTATCGCTGTAAAACTGCGGCAGCATTTTTGAGGAAATTCCCCGTGCCATTGCCGCCGACATCAGATCGGAAAAATGCTCCATGCAGATGAACTGCTGGGAATTGTAAAGGCGGCGGAATTCCTCGTCTGTGGAGTAGCTGCTGAAAATCGTCTGGAACATATGCTCCATGCCCCAGTTGACCTGATCGCAGCAGAAGCATGTCGTTGTCAGCTTGCGAACGGCAGCTATTTTCTTTTTGTCGGGCTTGCCCTTGACGTCCTTGGGGATAAGCTCCGTTTTTATCTTGTCGAGATGACTTTCAAGAATAAGCGCGTTTGACAGGCGTGTTCCGCATTTTAACATCATTCCGAAATGGCGGCGGCAGAAGCCTGCTTCGTTCGTCTTTATGCGCACGTCCGGCTCCATCATCGCCGCGCCTGTGATATAAACGGTAGAGCGCTCTTCAAGCATATCGCGCATTCTGCACAGAGGGCAGCCGTCGCG
>CACYDO010000079.1 GCA_902773165.1 uncultured Ruminococcus sp.
AGAAACAGTAAGATCAATTCATGTGTATTTAACTATCTTTACTTTTGTATTTGCCATGTCGGTAGTGCTGCTATCGCTTGACGAGAAGATGGACTTTACGACGAATTTTACTGCTGTAATAGCGACGATAAACAACATGGGACCCGGACTTGCAAAGGTAGGTCCTACGCAGAGCTTCTATGATTATTCGCTTTTGTCGAAGTATGTGTTGATATTTGATATGCTTGCAGGAAGACTGGAGCTTCTGCCGATGATCATGCTGTTCAATAAGGAATGCTGGAGCAGTAAGTAAGAGAAATATAAATATAAAATAAAAGGTTATCAGGCACAGCTTTACTCAAAAAAGCTGCGCTTAAGCTTTTTAAGGAGATGTTTACTACTTCGGTAAATGATCGTAAATAAAGAAATCCTCGTTTTCGCAGCCCAACCTGCCCCCAGCCGCTCTAATTAATTATTTTCCCCAAGCTCTCCAATGCCGCTTTATGAAAACGAAAGATCTGACGAACGCTGTAATTCATTTCGTCCGCAATGCCGCTGACCTCGGCTTGCTTTTCGCGGTCAAAATACGTTTCCCACGGCTGATAAAGAAGATATCTTCGTTCAAGCACCTCTCTATGTATATCATTCGGAACGGACGCTATTATTTTTTCGATCTCTATGCGCTTGTTGACGATCTCACAGATCTTTGAGTCTATCTCTGATTCGTATTCGCCTATTTTTGCGGCTGTTTCAACGCATGCTGCATATCCGCGTGCAGTTCTGTTATGTGAGAGGTCGGTCAAAAGCTCCTGCATTTTTTCTTTCTTTTTTACAAGCATTTCTCTCTCTCTGTCAAGAATGTAAGCCTGCTTCAGGTCTGTTGTTCTGTTCAGCATATGCATGTCCCTCCGTTTAGTCGTTAAACATTGTCAGCAATTCCAGATCGCGTGGATTTATGCTTGTTTCTCCTCTATCGTATGCACTCATGGCTGAATCTCTGTGCTGTGGTTCGCTGCGCTGATTAGCAGCCCAGTTGTCGGCGGCTGCCTTCCAGTCGGTGATGATATCCCCGTGAATTTTCCAGCCCTTTGCCTGATACCAGTTGAAAAATCTGTCGGCTGTAAAGGAATACTGTTTTTCACGAATATATGAAGCAATTTCTTCGCGTGTGGGAGGAAAAGAGGGTACAGATACCGTATCTATACCGTATTGATACGGTATGGATACATCCTTGTCCTTGTCCTTGTCCTCGTCCTTGTCTGCGTCTGTGTCTGTGTCCTTGTCTTCGTCCTGAGTCTGCTTTTTGATCCGGGCGGAGTTCCTTTTATTTCCGTCCGGCTTCTCGCCGAATTTTTCCTCGGCTTTTTTGTAGAGAAACCTTCTGAATTCCTCGTTTTTCACAAACGGCAGAACAGCCTGAACTGCCTTTTTGAGCTTCTCCGATCTTGTCCAGTTGTATTTAAACCAGTTCAGCAGAAGGATCTCTTTCGTATCGGGTGAATACCGCAAAACGCGGTGGATATTCTCCATACGGTTAAGCAAACGCATTACCGTTTCGGTTGTGCAGCCCGTTTCGCGCTCCATCTGCTTCATGCTGATCTCGTAGCAGCCGCAAATGCTTGCATGAGGATTTGTAAGCAGATATAAATAAAAATACTTGTCCTCCGGCGTGAAATCATCGTCTATCTTTGAATCCGTCCAGAAGGAAACGGAAACATTTCGGTAGTTCCCCATAGTGTTTGTCCGTCCTTTCATTATTTTTTTGTTGTCGTTTTTGCCGTGAGAAAAAAGCCTCTCACTAATACCCCAAAAACGCCTTTTTTATGCATGCATATATACATACTTCATAACGAATTTACAAACAATTTACAGTATATTCATATTCTCCTGGCGCTGTATTGCAGCCCTTGTTTCCGGGAAATTATCCTTGAAAATCGGAGTGTTCTTTCTATTCTGAGATCAGTAAAAAAAATATCTATTTTTTTAAAAAACTACTGAGAGAAATCAAGCTTTGCTTCGTCTAATAAACAGATAACCAAATTGTGGAGCAATAATTACCGGCTTCACAGTCAGAGAATATTTTTGAGGTGGTCTTTCTATGAAGGGTTTAAAGAATTTTTCAAAGCTCGCCGCGTTTTTACTGTCTGCGGCAATTTTATCAGGCTCGGCTTCATCGGCGTTTGCATTGGAAGCTGTGCAGCCGTCGGGAGAAATTGACGATATTAAGAGCTACAATTCCGAGTACGATTATTTGATCGGCAGCGACGACAACGCCTATATCACGAGATATTACGGCAGTGAGGAAACTGTGGATATCCCTGCGCAGATCGACGGCAGCCCCGTTACGGAGCTTATTTCGTCGAGCAACCCTTATGAATATCCGCAGTACGAGGGGGCATTCAATAATAATTATAATGTTAAAAGCGTAACGTTCCCCGATTCGCTTTTAACGATCGGGGCGGATTCGTTCTCTAACTGTACCGGACTGGGAGAGGTACACTTCGGCAGCAATCTGGAGTACATAGGCTCATGGGCGTTTGCAGGAACGATGCTGGAGAAGGTCGATATTCCTGCTTCCGTTACGTATATAGCGCCCTCGGCGTTCAATTACAATAATATCAGAGAATTCGTTGTAAGTGATGACAATGAATATTATACAAGCGTTGACGGTGTTCTTTACTCTAAGGATATGACCGAGCTTGTCTGTGTGCCGAACTCGATGGAGGGAAAATTCACTGTTCCCGATTCCGTTACAACGATCGGAAGCCATGCGTTTGGCGGCTGTTGGGCGCTTGAAGAGATCGTTATCCCCGATTCAGTTAAATCGGTAGGGTCAAGAGCGTTTGATGCCTGCAACAGATTAACGTCGATCAGCTTCCCCGATTCCGTGACGGATTTTGGCGAAATGGCTGTTATGAACTGCGGCAGTCTTGAAAATATAAGATTTCCCGAAGGAATAAGGGAGATCGGCAGCTTTATGTTCGAATCGTGCAGGGCGATCAAAGAGATCACGATACCCGACAGCGTGGAAACAATAGACTATTCTGTTTTTTCATCGTGCCCTGAGCTTGAGACAGTGGATATTCCCGAATCTGTTATATGTATTGAAGCCTACGCATTTTACGACTGCCCGAAGCTTACTATCTGCGGAAATGTCAATTCTACAGCGCATATATTTGCTTTAGATAATGGTATTACATTCATGGATCTTTCGATCGGTGAGCTTGATGATGATGGGCAGATCACGTCAAGCGACGCTCTTTTAATTATAAGATGCAGCGCATCGCTGATGACACTGACCAACGAAATAATGAAAAAAGCAGATGTAGACGGCGACGGTCTTATTACGTCGAACGACGCACTGATTATCCTGCGTGAAAGTGTTTTCGGAAATGCTGTAGCGCAGTACCTTAACAACAAGGAAACATTTCTGTATCACGGGGAAG
>CACYDO010000080.1 GCA_902773165.1 uncultured Ruminococcus sp.
ACACCTTGAAGCTGCACGTTTTTTATTTTTTTGCATTTTTCTTTTGCAAAAATTGCATTATAACAAAATATTAACAAATTGTTGTTTGATTATGCACATGATATTTGTTATAATAGAAGTGTACAATTATTTGTTATAGGAGGAATATAACATGGGTTATACGATCGCACAAAAGATCATCAAAAATCATCTTCTGAGCGGGGAAATGAAGGTCGGTACCGATATCGGTCTTCGTATCGATCAGACGCTTACGCAGGACGCTACCGGAACAATGGCGTACCTCGAATTTGAGGCTATCGGCGTTCCGCGCGTAAAGACAGAAAAAAGCGTTGCTTATATCGATCACAATACGCTCCAGACCGGCTTTGAAAATGCCGACGACCACCGCTTTATCCAGACAGTTGCAAAGAAGCACGGCATCTGGTTCTCTCGCCCCGGCAACGGCATTTGCCACCAGGTTCACTTAGAGCGCTTCGGCATTCCCGGAAAAACGCTGATCGGCTCTGACAGCCACACCCCCACGGGCGGCGGAATCGGTATGCTCGCAATGGGCGCAGGCGGACTTGACGTTGCAGTTGCAATGGGCGGCGGCGCTTACTACATAACCATGCCGAAAATGGTCAGAGTTAACCTTACAGGCAAGCTCTCTGCATGGGTTTCGGCTAAGGATATTATCCTCGAGGTTCTGCGCATTATGTCCGTAAAGGGCGGCGTCGGCAAGATCATCGAGTACGCAGGCGAGGGCGTTAAAACTCTCTCCGTTCCCGAAAGAGCTACGATCACCAACATGGGCGCAGAGCTTGGCGCAACGACCTCTATCTTCCCTTCCGACGAGGTTACAAGAGAGTTCCTCAAGGCTCAGGGCAGAGAGGAAGTCTGGACAGAGCTAAAGTCCGATGAAGACGCCGTTTACGACGAGGAGATCAACATTGATCTTTCTAAGCTTGCTCCTATGGCAGCATGTCCGCACAGCCCCGACAACGTTAAGACGATCGAGGAGATCGGTCCGCAGAAGATCGACCAGGTCTGCATAGGCTCATGCACAAACTCCAGCTATCTTGACCTTATGCGCGTTGCCGCTATCCTTAAAGGTAAGACCGTACACCCGGGCGTTTCTCTCTCAATTGCTCCCGGCTCGAAGCAGGTTTACAATATGCTCGCGCTCAACGGCGCTTTGGGCGACCTGATCGCAGCAGGCGCACGTATTCTTGAATGCGCATGCGGTCCGTGCATAGGTATGGGTCAGTCGCCGAACTCGGCAGGCATCTCGCTGAGAACATTTAACAGAAACTTCCTCGGCCGCTCCGGTACAGCCGACGGTCAGATATATCTTGTAAGCCCCGAAACAGCTGCCGCTTCCGCTCTTGCAGGCGTGTTCACCGACCCGAGAACCCTCGGTGAAGCTGTTGACATCAAGCTCCCCGAGAAATTCCTTATCAACGACAACATGGTAGTTGAGCCGATCGAGGAAAGCAAAATGGACGAGGTTGAGGTTCTCAGAGGCCCGAACATCAAGCCCTTCCCGAAGACAGCTCCGCTCGATGAATCTATCGACGCTTCCTGCTCGCTTAAAGTCGGCGACAACATCACGACCGACCACATTATGCCGGCAGGCGCAAAGATCCTTCCTCTGAGATCGAATATTCCGGCTATCTCGCAGCACTGCTTCACGGTATGCGACAAGGATTTCCCACAAAGAGCGCTTGAACTCGGCAAATCCGTAATTGTCGGCGGTTCTAACTACGGTCAGGGCTCTTCAAGAGAGCATGCCGCTCTTGCTCCGCTCTACCTCGGCGTAAAGGCAGTTCTTGTAAAGAGCTTCGCAAGAATCCACAGAGCTAATCTTATCAACGCAGGTATCCTTCCGCTTACATTCGTTGACCCCGACGATTACGACAAGATCGACCAGGGCGACGAGCTTCTTATTGAGAACGTTCGCGATAAGGTTACAAACGGTGAAGCTATCGTTGTTAATGACGTTACAAAGGGAATTGATATCCCCGTAGACTGCGACCTCACAGAGAGAACGAGAGATATTATCCTCGCAGGCGGTCTTCTTGACTACACAAGAGAGAACAGCAATAAGTAATGACTGATACAGAAAAACAGAATATAATCAATTACGCCGCTCCTCCCGTTTCGGTAATGATCGTGGGCGCAGTGTTTACGGCGCTTTCGCCCGTGGGATTTCTGATAGCAAGGGCTATTTCCGATGAGCTTTGGAAAGCAGGAGTTGTGGGCGGCGTAATGGCGGTAATGGGGATCGTGTTTATGTGCCTTCGCTTTTACTATGCCGCAGCGGCAAAAAAAGCGATAAAAAACGCGCAGGCAAACGCCTCGGAGGAATTTCTTGTCTATGATTTCAGAAACGGCAGGAAATTCCTCAGCGACAGGATAATTTGCGGCGAGCACTACGTTTTCAGCAAGGGCTTAGGCATGATAGTACGTCTTTCCGACATTGTCGAGCTGAGACGCGAAACGAAATATTACAGATCCGTTCCCACCGCCGAAAATCTGAGCGTTAAAACGAAGGACGGCAAAAGAACAACGCTGTGTTCGATAAGCGCTGCCGAGGGTACGCCGCCTTTGAGCGATATTATCCGCGAGATAATAAAGCAAGCGCCTGATGTTGAATTTATCGACAAAAGATTATAAACAAGGAGAGAATAAAAATGTCCGGCAAAATACAGATGAAAACGCCGCTCGTTGAGATGGACGGCGACGAGATGACAAGAGTTATCTGGAAGATGATTAAGGATATCCTTATCACTCCCTATGTTGACCTTAAAACAGAGTACTACGATCTTGGTCTTGTTCACAGAAACGAAACGAACGATCAGGTAACGATAGACAGCGCCGAGGCTACAAAGAAATACGGCGTAGCTGTAAAGTGCGCAACGATCACCCCGAACGCAGACCGCGTTAAGGAGTACGACCTTAAAGAAATGTGGAAATCGCCGAACGGCACGATCAGAGCGCTGCTTGACGGAACAGTTTTCCGCTGTCCCATTCTCGTAAAGGGCATTACCCCTTACGTTCCCACATGGACAAAGCCGATCACTATCGCCCGTCACGCTTACGGCGATATCTACAAAAATACAGAAATGCGCGTTAACGCAGGTTCTAAAGCAGAGCTTTGCGTAACGAAGCCCGACGGCAGCGAGGAGCGTTCGCTCATTCACGATTTCAAGACAGACGGCATTATCCAGGGCGTTCACAATCTTGACAAGAGTATCAGCAGCTTTGCTCGTTCCTGCTTTAACTATGCTCTCGACAAAAAGCAGGATATCTGGTTTGCTTCGAAGGACACTATCTCTAAGATATATGACCACCGTTTCAAGGATATTTTCCTTGAGATCTTTGAGAACGAGTACAAGAGCAAGTTTGAAGATGCAGGGATCGAATTCTTCTACACGCTCATTGACGACGCTGTTGCACGCGTTATCCGTTCCGACGGCGGCTACATCTGGGCATGCAAGAACTACGACGGCGACGTTATGTCCGACATGATCGCAACTGCATTTGGTTCGCTTGCAATGATGACATCAGTTCTTGTTTCGCCTGACGGCGTTTACGAGTACGAAGCAGCACACGGCACGGTTCAGCGCCACTACTACAAGCACTTAAAGGGCGAGGAAACTTCCACAAACTCCGTTGCGACGCTGTTTGCATGGACAGGCGCGCTGCGCAAGAGAGGCGAGCTCGACGACACGCCTGAGCTTTGCGCATTTGCAGACAAGCTTGAGGCTGCAACGATAAAGACGATCGAAGACGGCGTTATGACAGGCGATCTTGCACTGCTTTCCAAGCTGGAAAACAAGAAGAAGGTAAATACAGAGGATTTCCTTAAAGCAGTTGACGAAAGACTCAAAGCTACTCTATAACCTCCGGGTATGCGCGCGGAAGCCCGCGCTGGCTGTTCCTCCGGGTATGCACCCGGAGGCTGTTCCGGGGGAGTTTACTGCTAACTATACTTGATCTCCGCGCCTTATAATTCACGTAAACGACAAAACGCAAAGTCGATCTATGCAAAAAGACAGTTCCTGGGTAGGTTGTATCTCATCTAACTGTATTTGTTCTGCGCAGCATCGGTCTTGTTATGCAGCTTTCCTATCCGCCCTGATTCACCATTATCAGTCAATAGTGTATTAATTATGTCTAAACGAGAAAATATTTCTTCCTCCGTCGTAAGACGTCTGCCCCGTTATTACCGTTTTCTCCGCGATCTCGAAAAACAGGGAATTTCACATATAAGCTCGAACGAGCTTGCTAAGCGCATGAACTCCACCGCCTCTCAGGTGCGGCAGGATTTCAACTGCTTCGGTGAATTCGGTCAGCAGGGTATCGGTTATTCCGTTTCCCATCTCCGCGAGGAGATCGAAGGGATACTCGGTATTCGCTGCTTGTACCCGGCAATTCTCGTCGGCGCAGGCAATATCGGCACGGCTATCGCCAATCAGGTCATTTTTGAAAACCGATGTTTCGATCTCGTTGGTATCTTTGACAAGGACAGCCGTAAAATCGGCAGCGTTATCCGCGGAATTACGGTCAGCTCGACCGATGAGCTTGAACAGTTCTGCCGCGAACACGATGTGATAACGGCGATAATCTGCGTTCCGAAATATGCGGTTGAGGAGATCGCCGAACGGCTGTATGCCTGCGGAGTTAAAAGCTTCTGGAATTTCAGCCATTTCGATATCAGCGAAAAATTCACCGATGTTATCGTTGAAAACGTACACCTGTCCGACAGTCTAATGCAGCTGTGCTTCCGCATTAACCGGCAGTGTATTGCCGGCGGCGTGTCACCGCTGACAGCTCCGCCCGACTTTGGAAATGACTATTAATTGATCTGCCGCATCGCTGATACCATCGACACAGGTGGTACGGGTCACATTTATAATTATTTAACGAAAAACCGCACGGTAAGGCTTTAAGCCTCTCGCCGTGCGGTTATTTGCGCTATTATAATTTTACGGGAACAAATTCTCCGTTCCTCAGCTCGTACCTGTGAGTAAATCCGCATTTTTTCGCGTATTCGCACATTTCGTCGAGCCTATACCCAACTGTATCAACGCTGTGGCTGTCGCTCGACATGATTATTTTTCCGCCGCACTTTGCTATATACGTGAGTATATTTTCGTGCGGATACGGAAAATCGGTGTACCCACGCGACATCGCGCCCGTGTTGATCTCGAAAACGAGATCATTCCGGGCAAGCCTATCGACCGCTTTTTTATACGCGCCGATATATCGCGGAGATTCTCTGTCGAACAGCTTTCCGTCTGCGTTGAATTTCTCGCACAGATCAATATGCCCGACAATATCGCAGCCTGTTTTGTCGTAAACATCGCCGACAAGCTCGAAATAAGCTTCAAGAAACGCGTAGATATCACCGTCATAATCACGGTCTGCGGCAGCTAAAATATCAGCCTTCGTTTCGTCCACAGGCGTATAAACGCCGTTTTTTTCGACGTAATGCACAGAACCGATAAGAAAATCTGTTGCTATTGTCGGCTTGACGGCGTAATAATCCTGCTCCAGACCAACAAGCAGTTCAATTTGTCCGCGGTATTCCTCAGAAGCCTTTAGAATTTCGGCGCGGTATTTCGGATAATCTTCAAGCTTCATGCAGTAGCTTTCGTCATGCGGCGTGTACGCGTGACCCGAAAAGCCCAGCGACGAAAGCCCGAGCATTTGTGCGCTCTGCGCCATTTCCCTGACGGTATTTTTTCCGTCGCAAAACGTAGTGTGCGTATGGAAATTCTGAGCGACCTGCATTATTCATCGTCCTTATCGGAAGCCATTTTCTCCTGCTTCACCTTATGGTCGATAACGTGGCGCGAAGCAAGCTCCTTCATAACGTCGTCGATCGAGATACCCATTTCGATCATCATGACCATAACGTGATACGTAAGATCTGCGATCTCGTAAATAGTTTCCTTCTTGTCGTTATCCTTAGCGGCGATAATGACCTCAGTAGACTCCTCGCCCACCTTTTTAAGGATCTTGTCGATACCCTTTTCGAAGAGATAGCTTGTATACGAGCCTTCCTTCATCTCTGTTTTTCTGCCGACGAGCATTTCCATAAGCGATTCAAGAGAAAACGCGCTGAGCGTATCGCTTACATAAACATCGTCGTTGAAGCAGGAATCTGTACCGAGGTGGCACGCAGGGCCGTCCTTAATGACATAAACGGTCAGCGCGTCTCTGTCGCAGTCAGTCTGAATATTGACGATATGCTGAACGTTGCCCGAAGTTTCACCCTTGCGCCAAAGCTCCTGACGTGAACGCGACCAGAAGCACGTTCTGCCTTCCTTAAC
>CACYDO010000081.1 GCA_902773165.1 uncultured Ruminococcus sp.
GCACTCAGGTGGCAAGTCTTAACGGCTCAAGCGCCCTCACCGACACAGCTATCGCGTCTGGGACAGGGTATATTTACGTTCCCGACAGCCTTGTGAACGACTACAAGGCTGCGGTTAATTGGAAAACTTACGCTTCACAGATCAGGCCGTTGTCAGCATATGAGGAGGTCTGAAACATGACCAATTCAACAAAATGGCTGATTTCCGTTATCTGCGGAATAGCGGCAACATTTTTTGAGCAGTACGGATTATTTTTCCTGTTTGTCTGCGCTGCGATCGTGTTTGACTGCGTAACGGGTCTGATAAAGGCGAAGGCGATCGGCGAAGGTCTGACATCTGAAAAGGGCTTTAAGGGCTTCTGGAAAAAGCTGGGACTGCTTGTGGGATTATCGTTCGGAATCTATCTTGATTACGCCGTGCCGCTGCTTTTTGCGCGTGCAGGAATAACGCTCGGTGTAGAGCTGCCGTTTGCGCTGATAATCTGCTGCTATATCGTGCTGAATGAGAGTATCAGTATATGCGAAAACCTTTACGATATCAATCCGGGAATTCTTCCGAATTGGATAGTGGCGCTTTTAAAGGGCAGTAAGGAAAAAATCGAGAAGCGCGGAAAATAAATATCGGTTAAAAGCCTGAAATTCGGTAAAAGCCAATAATAAAAAAGCCGTCGGGATACAGAGATTATCTGCTCCCGGCGGCTTTTTCGCGTGAATTTTCGATGTTGTTATCGTTGATTAAACTTTATTTTCCCCGATCGTTCTTATACGAGCCTTTGTCTGAAAAGCTATTTCTTATTTTTATAATCCCGTATTTGAGCAAGAAACTGTTCGCCGTATTTTTGAATTTTAACGCGCCCCACTCCGCTGATACCGGCAAATTCCTCTGCTGTCGTCGGCATAAGCCTGCTCATTTCTTTGAGCGTCGCGTCTGTAAAAACGACGTAAGCCGGAACGGAGGCTGAGGACGCTATGTTTTTTCTCAGCTCGCGAAGCCGCTCGTAAAGCTCGGGATTTTCAACATTATTTGATTTCGCGGTGCGTTTCGGCTGCTTTTCTATAAGTATGCGCGATTTCACAGAGGCTTCGCCTTTAAGAACAAGCTCCGAGGTCGGCGTGAATCTGAGCACGGGATACTCGCCTGCGGTCTGCTGCAAAAATTCCTTAAGCAAAAGCGCGTTTATAACAGATCTTATGTAGCTTTCTGAGGACTCCTTCATTATTCCGTATGTGGAAAGCTTGTCGAAGCCGAGAGATGTAATGCGGTCGTCGTTCTTGCCTTTAAGAATATCGGTTATCATTTTTACACCATATTTCTGGCGCGTTCTCGCAACGCAGGACAGCACCTTCTGAGAATCCACGGTAATATCCTTTTTTTCGTAGTTGTTAATGCAGTTTGAGCATTTGCCGCATGAACCCGGATATTTTTCACCGAAATATTTAAGCATAAAGCCGCGCAGACACTCGCCTGTCGTACAGTAGAACGTCATTTTTTTAAGGCGCACCTCGTCGCGGTGTCTGACGATCATCTGTTCTGCCTCTGTCATCTGCTCGTTAGGCTCTGACAGTCTCGTGATAAATTCGGCAGCTCTTACATCGGACGGCGCATACATCAGAATACATTCCGCTTCGCTGCCGTCTCTGCCTGCGCGGCCGGCTTCCTGATAATAGTTTTCAATACAGCTCGGCATATTGTAGTGGATAACGTAGGCAACGTTGGATTTATCTATCCCCATGCCGAAGGCGTTTGTTGCTACCATGACCAGAGCGCGGTCATAGACGAAATCTTCCTGATTCTTTTTGCGCTCCTGTTCGTCAAGACCTGCGTGATAGCGCACTGCGGAAATACCGTTTCTGTTCAGCATATCGCAAACTTTCTCTACGTTTTTTCGCGACATACAATAGATAATTCCCGACGAGCCGCGCCTTTCATTGACAAGCGCAAGAAGGTGCTCCAATTTATTTTTCGTGCTGATGACAGAGAAAAAGAGATTAGGGCGGTCAAAGCCTGTTGTCAGGCTTTCGGGGTCGCGCAGGCGCAGATATTTAACGATGTCGCGCTTGACATTTTCGGTAGCCGTTGCGGTAAAAGCGCCGACGACAGGTCTTTTGGGAAGCGCGTCGATAAAATCGGAAATAGTCAGGTAGCTGGGGCGAAAATCCTGCCCCCACTGTGAAACGCAGTGAGATTCATCGACAGCGACCATAGAGATATCAATACTTTTGCAGATACGAAGAAAATCATCGGTAGAAAGTCTTTCGGGCGCGACATATACAAGCTTATATTTCCCCTGCTGCATACGGTCAATGACGGTTCTGTACTGAGAAAAGGAAAGCGAGCTGTTCACGTATGCTGCGGCAACGCCTGCGCCGACAAGCGACAGCACCTGATCCTGCATAAGCGAAATAAGCGGAGAAACGACGATCGTAACTCCCGGCATAATAAGCGCAGGGATCTGATAGCACATAGATTTTCCTGCGCCTGTCGGCATAATGCACACGACGTCGCGCCCTGCAAGCAGATTATCAACGATTATTTCCTGACCTGCGCGAAAGCTCTCATGTCCGAACACATCTTTTAAGATCCTGTTTTTTTCTTTATCATAATTCATATCGGATATTTTCCTTTACACATTCTTACGACCCTATTTTAACATATTTTTGTCCCCCAAGCAAGCGGCGGCAGCTAATACTGAAATTCAATAAAACACATTAAGGAGCTACTGATTAAACAACGTTCTATTGACTGAGCACCCATCTGCTTGCATCTTTTTGTCAAATTGCACTCAACTCCCGGGCGTCTGCCCGGGTTTGTGTAAAATATCAGTAGACGACCCAAAACGCGGAGACCACTTTTTCGTTACGAAAAAGTGAAATCGGAATTGTCAGCGGCGACACGCCGCCGGAATTGTCAGCGGCGACACGCCGCCGGAACTGTCAGCGGCGACACGCCGCCCGGCCGGTAGTTGACTTTTTGGGGAAATGTGGTATAATGTATGATATAGTGGGAGAGTAA
>CACYDO010000082.1 GCA_902773165.1 uncultured Ruminococcus sp.
ACCACAATAAACAGGCACGAGGCGAAGCCGATGTGCCGAACGGAAAAACGAAAAATTAAATATCTATTTCCGTATATCAGACCGAGGGGAGAGAAGAATTTGTCTAAGAAAAAAAGAAGATCCGACGCAAAGGTTTCACAGCGGCAGAAGAACGCCGAGCCGACTGAGGCAGCCGAGGAAACTGCTTCAAAAAGCGAGCCGGCTGAACCGATAAAGGAAAAAAGAAAGACGGCTCATGCCGTGAAAGGACTTGGACGCGAGCCGGAAATGAGCGGAACAAAGCTGTTTTTGCTGCTTGCTTTCCTTGTTCCGTTTCTGATTATGGGCGTTGTATTTATTAAAGCCGATATATACCCGTTTGGTGACAGGCAGGTTCTTTACTCTGACTGCAAACAGCAGTATCTGCCGTTTTTAAAGGAGTTTCAGCGAAAGCTTAAAAGCGGCGACTCCATGTTTTATACGTGGCACAGCGGAATGGGAACGAATTTCCTTGCAATTATCGGATATTACGTTGCAAGTCCCCTTAATTTACTGACACTTTTTGTTCCTATAAAATATATCCGTGAAGCGCTTGCAGTCCTCATTATGATAAAGGTGGGCTGTTCAAGCCTGTTTACGGCGATGTTTTTAAAGTATGTGTATCGCCGCAACGATCTGTCGCTTGTGGCGTTTGGCTGCTGTTATGCATTCTGTGATTATATCATGGGATATTACTGGAATACTATTTGGCTTGACAGCGTTGCTTTGCTTCCGCTTGTGGCTTTGGGTGTTTACTGCATTGTCAAAGAAGGCAAATTTAAGCTTTATATCATCGCGCTGGCGCTTGCTTTCCTTTCAAGCTACTATATCGGATATATGATATGCGTATTCGTAGTTCTTTGGTTTGT
The DNA here is from genome assembly GCA_902773165.1 of uncultured Ruminococcus sp. GTDB lineage: Bacteria > Bacillota > Clostridia > Oscillospirales > Acutalibacteraceae > RUG592. The sequence continues at coordinate 888 of CACYDO010000082.1, forward strand.
TATTCAGAGTATTATAAATTCGACAAGGCTTGAAGACTTGATCAAGAATACCTTGAAAATGGCAGGATATTCTGTGATCGCTCTTTCGATGACGCTGCCAATAACGCTCGTTTCTTATCTGCAATTGCAGAATACCGTAGGTACTGAGGACGAATTCCCTGATAAGATAGAGCTTTACAACAACTTTATGGAGATGATCGCCAATCTGTTCAGCTTTCATGAGCCGACCACAATGGAAGGTCTGCCGAATGTGGGAACTGGCGTTATCTGCATTCTTATGCTCGTTATTTTCATTCGTTCCAAGGACATTTCTAAAAAAGAAAAAATATCTTATCTGTCGCTTTTGGGATTTCTGTTTATAAGCCTGAATATAAATATGCTCGACTACATCTGGCACGGATTCCATTTCCCGAATCTTATCCCTTACCGTTTTGCATTTTTGTTCAGCTTTGTTTTCGTTGTTATCGCGTATCGTGCGTTCACGGCTTTTGTAGAGCTTGACAAAAAAGATATTATCGGTATGTGCATTGTGACGATCGTTATGGTGTGCATAAGCGTTTTCTATCTCGAACAAAAGGCTATTATCGCAAGCCTGATCGCAGCGGCGCTTTACATTATAATGATGACGATGTACGAGCTTGAACTGCTTGACAGACGGCTGCTTGTTGTGTTCACAAGCCTGGTTATCATTGCGGAGATGTGCTTTGAAGCAAATGTCGGCGTTACTACTGTCGGTACAACGTCATGGGATAATTATCCACACAACGAAGAACAGGTGACAGAGCTTGTGAATTATGCCAAGGAGCAAAACGGCAGCGAGCTTTTCAGAGTCGATCAGAATTATTATTCAACGAAAAATGACGGTATGATCTACGGCTACAACAGCGCAGGTCAGTTCTCGTCTACATCTTACAGAACGCTTATTGACTTTACCTCCGATTTCGGTATGGTGTCGAAGCGAAGCAGCTTCCAGTATCTTCTGACATCACCCGTTGTTTCGATGATGCTCAATGAAAAGTATCTTATTGCAAGAGACGGTTATTCCGCGAACGAAAGCTCCCTCACGGAATACAAAAAGTCATCGGATAACGAGGTAACTATGTATGAGAATAAATATTATCTCCCGATCGGCTACATGAGTGAAAACCGCATTGCAGAGATAGGAACAGCCGGCAGTACGGTTTTTGATACGCAGAATCACATATTCACCGCTTTGACGGGAATAGATGAAAATGTGTATACAATGCTCACTCCTACTGAGTTTGACTGCGTTAATTTTGAGTACGACGAAGAGGAAGACGGCTTGTACGACTATTCTATGAATGCAGGTCAGACCTCCGGCGAGATAAACGTTACGTATAACGCGCCGAAGGACGGTATGCTCTACGCGTGGGCTAATGTTAAGTCGAACGACGTTATCAACGTAAAGAGCGCGACTATAGATCATGACTACAATATTGAGGCACAGCGCTACGTATTCCCTATCGGATACTACAAAGAGGGTGAAGCAGTTATTCTCAACGTTGTTGCAGAAAAGGACGCGACTAATAAGATCGCTGTGGCATATCTCAACAGTGATGTTCTTGACCGTGGTTATGAGGCTCTTTCCGATGAAACTCTTAATGTTAAGGAATATACGAGCAGAACTGTAGAGGGAACTGTAAACGTAAAGAAGAGCGGAACGTTTATGACATCTATCCCGTACGAAAAGGGCTGGACGCTGTATGTTGACGGCAATAAGACAGAAACAAAAGCAGCGCTCGACGCGTTTTTGTGTGCTGAGCTTTCCGAGGGAGAGCATACGATAAAGCTTGAATATACTCCGGAGGGTTTTGTTCCCGGAATGGCAATGGGAGTAATTGCTCTTGCGGCCTTTGTTTTCCTTTGCTTCTGGGATAAGGCTCGAATAAAAGAAGAGCAAAAGTAATTTAACTGATTGACTGTCGGGAGGTGAGAGGATATGGATCTGATATCAATAGTTGTGCCTTGCTACAATGAAGAGGAAACCATGCCGCTGTTTTACGAAGCCGTTATGGCGGAGTTTGCTAAAATGAAGGGCGTAGAGCCTGAGATAATATTTGTTGACGACGGTTCAAAAGATAAAACGCTGGAAACAGCAAGAAATCTTCATAAGAAGGATAAGCGCGTCAGATATATTTCCTTCTCACGAAATTTTGGCAAGGAAGCAGGTATGCTTGCCGGGCTTAAAGCGGCAAAGGGCGATTATATCGCTGTTATGGACGCAGATCTTCAGGATCCTCCGTCACTGCTTCCCGAAATGTACGAGGCGGTCACGAAAGGCGGATATGACTGTGCTGCGACGCGGCGTACAACGCGAAAAGGAGAGCCGCCGATACGCTCCTTCTTTGCAAGAATGTTTTATAGGATAATTAATAAGATCAGCGACGCAGATATCGTTGACGGCGCTCGTGATTTCCGACTTATGAGCAGAAAAATGACGGACGCTGTGCTTTCTATCGGAGAGTATAACCGCTTTTCGAAGGGTATTTTCGGCTGGGTAGGCTTTAAAACAAAATGGCTTGAATACGTAAACGTTGAACGTGTTGCAGGAGAAACAAAGTGGTCGTTCTGGAAGCTGTTTAAATATTCGCTTGAAGGGATCGTTGCATTTTCGACTACGCCGCTGTATATTTCCTCTGCAATGGGATTTTTCGTATGCTTCGCCGCATTCATTATGGCTTGCTTTTATGCGATCAAAGCGCTTGTTTTCGGCGATCCTACCGCCGGCTTCCCGACAATGGTTTGCATTATGCTGTTTCTGGGCGGAATACAGCTGATCGGCATAGGAGTTGTAGGTATTTATTTGTCAAAAACCTACCTTGAAACGAAAAAGCGCCCGATCTACATCATTCAAGAAACAGAAGAAGACAAAAAAGGTAATTGACAATGATTTATAGTCAACGACATTAACGTTTTCCCATTAAATTTTCCAAAACCTTTTGTGGGGGCTTTCCGGTCGCCCCCACGCCCCTTCGG
>CACYDO010000083.1 GCA_902773165.1 uncultured Ruminococcus sp.
AAAAAAGAAGAAAGCCTTGCTCTCTGAACCGTAGAGCAAGGCTTTTAGCTTTATTACACTATCCTTTTCTTCCCTTTACCTGCAAATTATACTGTGTCTCCTCGGCAAATCCGTATTGAGACATATATTGTCCCAAAAATTGTCTCTGTGCAGACGGGTCGCCGTCGAGCCACCTGTAGTAATCGCAGTCAACTGCCGAAGCGTTTACCGCAACGCCGTTCTTTTTGCGGATTATTACGTCCTCTGCGCCGACCTTGGCAAAGGCTTTTATCATATCGTTCACGGTCACTCTCAGCTTTGTTTTTTGCGATTCGTCCGCCGGCATATCGCACCAGAGATTGCCGATGATCATATCGGGCGAACAAACTGCACCTCGTCTGTCGATCAGATACGCAAAAAGCTCCTTGCATTTTTCTCTCGGGAACTCCATCGGTAAATCTTCAACAAATACCTCAAAGCTGCCAAAGCAGCGCACCTTGACCGCTTTATTTCCGTTGTCGATGGGCTTGTGACGCAGATTACCAAGCGTTCTTCGCAGTTTGTTTTCTGTGACTGGCTTCATGATGTAGTCGCTTGCGTAAAGCTCAAATGCTTTTGGCATATATTCGCTGTGTCCGGTGATGAATATAATATTTATGACTGGGTTTATCTGCTGCAGCTCTCTTGCCAGCATGATACCGCTCATATTCGGCATTTCAATGTCAAGAAACGCTATGTCATATACTGTCGAGCTTGCCGAGGTCAATGCTTGCTTCGGGTCTGTAAAGCCGTTGTGCTCCCCGGTGGGGTCGATCCGCAGAAGCTGAATTTTCATCATATTTACGACTGCTATTCTGTCGTCTACGATCATTGTGTTCATTATTTTCTCCAATTCTTTGGTATCAAAATTACCGCTCTCGTTCCGTTTTCATTGCCTGTGATGTTAAGCGAACCGCTGCACTGTGACGAAAGGCGCATTTTTGCATTGGCTATTCCGGTCGAGCGGTGAGTTTGCTGTTTGTCCGTCATGACACCTTTTATGCCGTTATCCTCTACCGTTATTTTTACATAATCTCCGTGTTCTTCTGTAGATACCTTGACAACGCCGCTGCCGTCTTCTCGGCTCAATGCGCCGTATTTTACTGCGTTTTCGGCTATCGGCTGAACGGTCAGAGCGGGTATAGGGAAATCCTCCGCTTTTAGATCAAACTCAAGCTCAAAGGAAATATCTCTGCTTGCTCTTTCAAGAGATGCGTATTGGCGTATATGCTCGGCTTCCACCGAGAATGTGATCGGCTCCTCGGAGGTCAGTGCGTCGATGTTGCCGCGAAGATACTCCGTAAAGTCTTCGAGCTTTTTTGCGGCGAGCTCGTGGTCGCTGTATATCAGGTACTCGATGCTCATCAGCGAATTGTAAATAAAATGCGGCTGCATCTGCTCCGCCATCAGCTTTGCCTGACGAATGTCGAGCGTTTGCTCTCTGTCTTCTATTTCCTCATAACGATGATATTCCGACAGCTCACAAACGGCAACAAGTGAAAGAGATAGCGCAATTCCGAATAGATCCGGTGTAACATTCATTATCCGAAGCACGGCTGCCGCAAATACAGGCAGCAATGCCGCAAGCAAGATAGGAATGGAAACAGGCTCTTTCTTGTGGAAAAAGTGCACCTTGCCGTCGCTTTCCATCACAGAGCGACAGATAATCAGAGCTAATATTATCAGCCTGATAATTAAAACGACGGCAGTGCAGATACCTCTTATTTCACGGAATTCCTGTAGGCTTTCAGTCAACTCGATAAAAATTGATTGGCAAAGGGAAAAAAGCTGCAAAATGAATGCAGACGAGATATAGCGATATCTTTTGTTCACGGCTATATTGTGAAATTTTAGTGCAAAGACGGTGAGTGTAAATACAATTGCCGAAGCGTCCAGAGCAATATTCATTGTCACGGGTGCAGACATGATGGCAACTTCCTTTTAATTCGAGATATCATTTATCATTTTAGCAGTCAGTCTGCTGTATCTGATAACAAGAAGATCGACCACGTATAAAGCTGCGACTGCCAAACATATGATCAGACCGACAGCAGCGCCTGCGAGTCCAAGATCGCTTGTCGGGTTAATAAGCTTAATAATTATCATAACGATCAGTGAAACGAACGATGCTGCCACAACGGCTGCGGATGTGTAAAGTGTAATGCGGGTGATCTTTATTCTTTTTGCTGTTTTCTCAATGCCGAATGAGCTCCATATTGTATGATATCCAAGAAGGAGGTCACGGTTCAAAAGGAATGAAATTATCACGGTCGTTATCAAAAATATCCCGTCGATCATGACCGAAGCATGGTATAGCTCGCTTTGTTCATCTGCCTTTGTTATGCTTACCATTCCCAAAATGCACAAAGCTACAGCGGTTTCTATTAAGTAGATGGTTAGCCACCGGCGGCATCGCTGCAGATACATATTCTCGCCTGCCGCCTCAATAAGTCCGTTTAATACGACAATATAAAGGAGAAACAGCAAAGAACTCTCTATGAACAATAAAGCATTTAAGCCCGGCGGCAGGGCAGAGCTCTCTGTCTCCGAAACCCCAGTACCGTTGATGATCGGAATAACAATAAATAGAATACCGCTCAATACCCTGACGGTAAATCTTCCTAACATACCGGCGTATATTTTCCAAAATCCGCGAAACTCAATGACCTTCATGAGTTACACTCCCCTTGTAAGATTAGATACATTATATCATACATAGCGTACAAATCTGCGATAAAATGCAGTAAAAAAGAGTTTTGAAGTAACAAAACGCAAAAATTAAAAACAATTTACAAATTA
>CACYDO010000084.1 GCA_902773165.1 uncultured Ruminococcus sp.
GCCGAAAACCACACTGACAAGAGGATTGTCGAATGCAGTGAGCATTGTACGGAATTTCGGGTCGTCTGCAAGCGGAGCGACGGAGTTTTTCATCATCTCCATGCCGTTCATCAACACAGAGAAACCGACCATGATTTCGCCGATCTCACGGTGCTTTTTCTTTTTGCTCATCATATACAGTGAAATACCGATAAGCGCGGCGATAGGAGAAAAATTCTCGGGCTTGAGCATAGAGATGAAAACATTGTCGCTCTCAATCCCAGTCAGGCTTAAAAGCCACGCCGTTAACGTCGTGCCGATATTCGAGCCCATGATAACTCCGACAGTCTGTTCAAGCTGCATGATACCCGAGTTTACCAGTCCGACAAGCATTACCGTCATAGCCGACGATGATTGTACGGCGATCGTTATACCTGCCCCAAGCATCAGGCTCTTGAATGGGTTGGATGTCATTTTTTTGAGCGTTGTTTCGAGCTTTCCACCGGCAAGTTTTTCCAGGCTTTGCGACATAACACTCATACCGAACAAGAAAAATGCAAGTCCTCCGCACATTGTGCAAATAGAAAAAATATTCATAATACTCCTTAAAAGTGTACAGTGATCTCCGTTCCGACATTCACCGTGCTTTCGATATTTATTTCGGCGTGGTGATTTTCGGCAATATGCTTTACGATAGACAGTCCCAGTCCCGTACCGCCGCCCCTGCGGCTTCGGCTTTTATCAACGCGGAAAAAGCGCTCGAAGATTCTGCTTTTGTTTTCCTCCGAAATTCCGATACCCGTGTCTGCAATACATATCGAATTGCCCGATACGGTAACATCTACATTGCCGTTTGTACGGTTATACTTTACGGCATTGTCCATAAGATTAAATATCATTTCGTGAAGCTGTACATAATTGCCTGGGAAGGTCTCACCCTTGCCTTTGACATAGATCTCAACGCCCTTCTTACGTGCTTCAAGATCCAGCTCATCCTTGCATTCATTTGCGATAACGGCAAGATCTATCGTGTCGCTGAGCTCTGTCGTTTCGGAATCGTCAAGCTGCGACAGTTTAATTATATCGCTGACAAGCGTCAGCATCCGGGACGCTTCACTTTTTATCTTGCCCGCAAATATTTTGACATCTTCATTTTTCGCAATACCGGTTTCGATCATTTCTGCGTATCCCGAAATGGAAGTCAGAGGTGTTTTCAGCTCATGAGAGACATTTGCGGTAAATTCCCGCCTCATACTTTCCTGCGCCTTGCGCTGAGCGCATATTTCATCGATCATGGGAACAAGCTCCGGATAAACGGAAGTAGTGTCGATATCCTCGTCATTTTCGATCAAGCTGTATAACTTGCCGACAGGATCAAGTATCTTGCTCGTAATCTTTACGGATAACAGTACCGAAAAGACGATTATCAGTGCAACGATCAGCACAAGCAGATAAAAGGAACGTCCTACAACGGCGAAAACAGAACGTGCGTCTGTCGATACGCGGAGAATGTTCCCGTCCGTTAGCTTCATCGCATAGTAATAATCCTCAATGCCGATAGTGTCCGAGATACGAATGTCAAAACCGCTGCCGTTTGCAAGTGCTTCTGTTATTTCGGGACGTCTGAGATGATTTTCCATGTTCACGGCTTCGGCTTTGCTCTCAAAAAGAACATTCCCCGACGGATCAATAAGCGTTATTCGGAGAATATCAGACGCAAATACAGAAAGCCGATCGAGGGAAGTCAAGTAAGAATAGCCTGCCGCAACGATCTCGCATTCATTTTTCAGGTTTTCGCTCATTTCCGATTTCAGAACGCTATGGTAAACGAGCACGGTAGATGTTATCCCGATGATTGAAGCGATCAGTCCCATGTAGAAGAAGCTCAGAATAAGACGTTTTTTCATTCGCCGACCTCTCCTTTTTCAAGCTTGTAACCTACATTTCTCACGGTTTTGATATAACCTCCGCAGCTTCCGAGTTTTTTTCGCAGTGTTGTAATGTGCATATCGAGAGTTCTGCCGTAACCATCCTCATATCCCCAAACGGCTTCCAGAATTGCATTTCGCGCGTATACGGTTTCGGGGGAGCTTATCAGCAGCCGCAGCAGCTCAAACTCCTTGAATGTCAGATCGATCTTTTCTCCGAAACAATAAACGGTGCGCTGGCTTTCGGAAACAGTTATATCTCCGTACGAATACTCACGGCGTTTATCCACGCTGCGCAGTCGTGCCTTTACGCGGCTGACAAGCTCCATAATACCGAACGGCTTGCACAAGTAGTCGTCCGCACCTGAATCTATACCCTTCACGCGGTCAAGCTCCGTTGTTTTTGCTGAAATGATTATCACCGGGATCGAATTGGATCTCACATCTCTTTTCAGCTGTGAAAGGATCTTCATTCCGTCTTCATCCGGCAGCATAATGTCAAGTATGATGAGATCGGGCAGAGTCTTCTCCATTGCTTTTTTAAAATCACGAGGTGCGGCAAAGCCTGCCGTATCAAAGCCGTTTGCTTTAAGCGTATAGCTTTCGATCTCGCGTATATTATCATCGTCTTCGAGTATGTAAATAAGCATAAATGCCTCCGTAGTGTTTTTACTTATTATAACCTATCTTTGTTAAAAAGTGAAGGCGGTTTACCCTATCACACTCACGAGATCGACCGTTTTTTTCATTTCACTCGTCTTATCTTCGATAATACCGTAGGCGCTTGCAAGTGCGGCGGTTTTCAGCGCCCATTTTGTGTGACATTTTACCTCGTTCATTCTGCCGAGAGTCTGACTTTTCTCAACACCCGAGCTATCGCTGCTCCATTCGAGTATGGACAGAGCATCTTTATAGTCGCTCAGGGTAACTCTCAGCCCCTTGTTGATGACGGCGACCTGAGAAGGATGTATGGCTGTCTTTCCGATGAATCCGTTGAGACGATCGAGCTTCAGTTCCTTTTTGAGACCCTTCTTCCAAGCGTCGGACATGCCTGTGTCGAAATACTCCCATACAGGTGCGGAGACAACGTAATCCTGCGCGAAAATATTGAGAATATCCGTTAAGCAGCTATTGATCACGCCGATGTCGTATATCGTCTGATCTGTATTTCTTCTTAATCCGAATGCGCTGCAAAAGTCGTTGCCGCCGACACGGATATTCAAAACGAGATCGCCCATTTCTGCTATCTTCTCTTTGAGCTGTGATAAAACGGAGATCCTTGTGGCCAGAGACAAGATATCAGGGCTTTCGAGTATCGGCATCATATAGACAGGTCTGTCACAGCTTTTGTTTATTTCTCTGACCGCATTGTTGTAAGCGTCAGCGTTTGAGAGCGTATACTTCGGTAAAACGAAGCCCGACACTACCGTAAACGAACTTCCTGCCCTTTTATAAAGCGATAGAGCCTGTTCGGGACAGCGCACTCTGATGAAGATCTTCGGTAGGTATTTGTCGGTGCTTTGCGAGATCAGGTTGATTTTTAAGAGCGTTGCGAGCAGAAAGCTCTCCGCCTCCTCCACCGCGCTGTCACCGACAGAATCCTCCAGGCAAAGCGCCGCAGAATAAGGAGGAGTAATTCGCTGAGAGATTATCTGCCGCAGCAGCTTATCTGTATTTGCGGGTGAGTAAAGCAGCGCACCCACCTCGTATTTTAATGTGTCGAACTTATCAGACATTATATTGAACTTCCTTTTATGCATTCTTTGTTTTAAGGAGCCACTGATTAAATCACGTCCTGCGGACTGAGCACTCGCTTTAATCAGTGTCTCCTTAAATATACATCATCAGTGTAAAATCTGCAATTCGATCAATGTAAAATCTGTGTAAATTTATATTCTATCTTGATATGACCATTATCTTCTTATTTGCAAAGGATGTGATTCGGCTGATGCGCCGTCAGAGAGTGGACAGATTCCGGGCAGACAGGCTCGTTCCGATCGGAGGCGGCGGAGCGGATTTATCGCATAATGAATATATTTATCGAAGCCGCCAATTATTGCTTTGGCGGCTTCACTTATGCCCCGACAGTATTTCGCGCCACGAAAGCAATGAGGTTTTACCCACGTTTTATATGCGAATCACTATATAAAAAACGGGCACAAAAAATGCCCGGAGGTTAGTCCGAGCATTTATACAAGTGTTCAAATAATCATGTCTATTCTTAATCCGCGTTTCTCTTTGATTGCAAAAACGACTTACTCACCACTGCAAAAATCAGATATGTAATCAGTGTTCCAAAGCATACATCGCTTAGAA
>CACYDO010000085.1 GCA_902773165.1 uncultured Ruminococcus sp.
CGCTTACCTTCACCATAACGAAGCCCGCCGAGCCCGATAAGCCCGACGATTCAAAGGAAAGATTCATATGGGGCGTTGATAACTGGAATTTTATCAATGCGTCATATACAGGTGATTTTAAAGACGATACATACAGAAGCATGATAAACCAGGTTTATCTCGACACACTGAAAGAGAATCTGACATCGGTAGAATATGAAAAAGTATTCAATGGTTACCAAGGCGAAATGGCATGGCTCGATGAGACATTTGGCGGCTGCTGCTACGGAATGACGACTACAACGCTGCTTGCGAAGCTGGGGTATTTTCCGTTCTCGGATTATCAGCCCGGCACAACAAAGCTTAACGATCTTGATTACCCCGCAAAAAATCCTCTCGATTATCCTACAGATAAAACGAACGTAAGCTCGCTCATCGTTTATTATCAAATGGTACAGGTCAAACCTGTCGCTCAATACAGTTATTACGCCAAGAGAAGCGATAAGGACAACATTACAGAGATAATTGATCTGCTTGACAAGAACCCCACGGTTTCCGTTGGCTTCAGAAAACCTGGCTGGGGCGGCCATTCGATATTGGCCTACGACTACGAATACGGTTCGTTCAGCAAGAACGGCACCGATTATCAGGGCAGGATAAAGATCTGCGACCCAAATTGTTCAAATAAAGACAACGATGATTACTACATTTATTTTAATACGACCGATTACTCATGGGAAATACCCGCATATTCGTCAAATAATGTTAAATCGAAAAGCGGTGCTTACATCAATTTTGTAAACGCCGATCTCGATGTAGTCAATGAGGGCGGCTATCTTTCCGGCAGCTCAAAGCCCGGCCAGATCTCCAACTATGTTGCGAGAATGGACGTATTCTCCGGCTCTAACGACCGTTCCGTTACAAAGGTACAGAAAAACGGAAACAGCTACTCTATGGCGAATAACAACCCCGGTGATATTGAGGAATGCTATTCTTATATTGCAATGGGTGAATCGGAGGGCGTTATCGGGTATAACCTTTACGACGCGAACGCTTCTTATAAGGTGGTGCAGCCTAATGCCGAGCCGCTGGAGCTCGCTATCAATTACGAAGACAGCCTTATGACGGGCAGCTCAAAGTCGGGTAATTCGATAGTTTTCGATAAGAACGGCTGCATTGAGATCCACGGCGCTAAGTCGGATTACGCTATGTCAATGACGTTCAATGATGATCACCCGACAGATTGGTTCACGGTGAGTGTAGACGGAGAAAACGCCGAGTACATCACTCTTAACAAGGCGGAGGAAGGCTGGATAGTTTCCGCCGATAATCTTGAAAACGTGAATGTAAACGCAAACAACAAATACAGCGAAGCGTTCACTACCTTCTCCACTCCGTATGAGTCGGCTTTGATATATGAGATCGATCAGGATACTATAGGCATTGCAATAGACGCCGACTTTAACGGCACGTATGAAACAACGCTTTTGACCGAAGAACAGGATTCGGATAATCAGTCCGATTCCGATACACAGTCTGACACGGACACGCAATCCGACACAGACACGCAGTTCGATACAGACACGCAGTCAGACACAGACGCACAGTTCGATACAGACACGCAGTCAGACACAGACGCACAGTTCGATACAGACACGCAGTCAGACACAGACACGCAGTCAGACACAGATACGCAGTCAGACACAGATACGCAGCCTGATACCGACACGGACACGCCCAAGGGCACTTACGGCGACATTGACGGCGACGGCAGCATCACTGCGAATGACGCGCTGATGATACTTCGCGCAAGTATCGGCATGGAAAAGCTCAACTCTGCGCAGACTAAGCTCGCAGACACAGACGGCGACGGCAATACTACAGCAAGCGACGCGCTCGCTGTGCTGAGGTACAGTATCGGACTGATCGACAACAAAAAAATAGGCACGAAAATTTTCTGAGGCGCCGCCGATCATAACAAAGCATAAAAGCGCTCAAGCACCCGGCAAAAGTCGGGTGCTTGTTATTTATTTATTATTGGTAACTATTCAGTACGTTTATTATATCTCGCGCAGACGGTACAAGGTGTCTTCATCTATCAATTCAAGCATAATGTCGGCAAATACAGGGTCAAACTGTTTGCCCTTGCCCGCTTCTATCTCAGCGCGCACAGCCTTCTGAGGCATTACGTTTCGATAGCTTCGGTTGCTCGACATGGCGTCATAGGCGTCCGCCACCGCAACTATACGAGCCGCCTCCGGTATCTCCTCGTTTATTTTCTTATCCGGATAGCCCGTTCCGTCGATCCTCTCGTGGTGCCATCTGGCAACGGCGGCAAGCTCCGGCCGGCTCGTGATGTTTTTCAGAATGCGATCTCCCTTAGCGGGATGCTCCTTTACGCGCTCATATTCTTCATCGGTCAGGCGGGACGGCTTGTTGATGATCCGATCCGGCACGCCGATCTTCCCTACGTCGTGCAGCAGACCCATCATGTATATCCTGTTCTGCTCTTCCTCGGAATACCCGTAGCGCTCGGCGATCATCTTGGCGTATTCCGCAACGCGCCTTGAATGACCCCTGGTGTATGTGTCCTTTTCGTCTATAGCGTCTGCCAGAGCCTGTGTGACCTGTAAAAGGAGCTGCTAATTTTTCGCTGGCGTTTTTCTCGACCGCCTCCGAAAGCTGCACCATGCGCCGCACAAAGGGAGCGACAGATACCATTGACAGGACGCCCGCGATGATAAGTATGACCGCCAAAAGAATAACAAAGGAGACAACGGTCTGCTGCGTTTGCGACGCGAGCTGAGACTCGAACCACTCCTGAGAAAAATCGACGGCACTAATACCCGCCACCTTGCCCGAGGAGTCAAAGACGGGACTGTATGCGCTGTAAAAGGTGCCCCACGCGTCTGTGTAGGGGGTCTCGTCCACCGCCGCCATTCCTTTAGCGGAGGCTGCCAGAGCCTCGGTGTATTCAACGTCACCGCCAAAGGGCGCCGGGGCATCAATAGCCGGATCAACTGTGAAGGTAAAGTGCCCGTTTCCCTCGTCCTTGATGCCGTATACATACTCAAGCTCCACATTGTCGCGGAAGATCGCCAATTGGTCATATATGCTCCGGTATTCCGGTGTATCGGAATCCTCCGCGGTCAGCTTCTCCAAAACATCGCCGTTTACTGACCCGGAGGCGCAGTTAGCGATATCCAGCATACGCTGCCGGATGGCTTTGTTTATGCCCGCTCTTACATTCAGTACCGAAACGAAACATAGAATGCTTATTGAGACGAAAACAACCAGCTCTGTCATCATAATGATCTTGGTAGACGGTTTATTGAACCAGTTGTTTTTATCTGTCGCTTTTTTCATCTCACGATCAACTCTTTTCTTTGCGTTCGCCGTAGATAAAGTAAGCATAAACCATTAACTTTTCTGCTGCCTCACTTCATCTGCGCGAATCAACTTAAGGGGGGTCGCTTTAGTTGATTATATCACATCAGATCGGATTATTCATGAAAAAAGTCGGCGAGCGCCTACGGACAGTGACGCTTTGGTTCAAGGTAAACATAAGCCGATCTCCGCGCCGCGGGCTGCCTACTAATATTTTACATTTACTAAAGGGGCCCGAGCGGTGCGGGCAGTTCCGCTAAACAGCGTTGGGTTTAAATATCCCCAAATCTATAGGAGTATTTGTACAATTTTTTGGATAACTATTAAAAAAACTTGAGCTTTATCTTATAATAGAAATAACTATTATATTTTTAATAACAAGGAGGAATCACAATGTCAGAAGCAATGAAAAAGTTTTTGGAGTTTATGTCCAAGCAGGAGAAGGAGACCGGCGAAAAGGTCTCTAAAATGGAAAAGGCAGAGGTGATCGCTTTTGCCGCAAAGAACGGCATCACTCTTACCGAGGCAGACTTTGAGCCTGTAGAGGAAGAGGGCGAGGTCAGTCTCGATGAAGCCGACGCAGTTACGGGCGGCGGCGCGTGCTATTGTCCGATAGGCGGAGGCGGTACGGAAGAGATCGAACAATGCTGGGGCGAGGATTTTGGTGACGGCGGCTGCGCCTGCGTTGCTTACGGTCAGGGCGACAGCATCTGGGAAGGTCAGCATGACGGCAAGCGCTGCTCCTGCGTCTTTGGCGGTTACGGACATTCCGACGCTTGATCAATACTAAGGATCGATTTATTATGGCTGAAAAACGAATATTGTTTCGGCAGGAGAGCATTGACAGAATGCAGTCACCGGAAAAGATAGATGAATACATACGGGTCTCAACGCCCAAAGCCTGGATACTC